>DASWYJ010000106.1:0-4691 GCA_036405035.1 Burkholderiaceae bacterium | reverse complement strand
GTGGCGCTGACCACCGCCGAGCGCGCGGCGCGGGCCGCCCAGACTGCCGGAATCGCCGGCGAGGTCGTGCGATGAGTGCCATGCCCACCCCGGCCGCAGCCGGCTTCGAACCCATGACGGAGAACCGGCTCGGTGTGGTGCTGGGCATCGAGCAACGCTGCTACGACCACCCCTGGAGCCACACCAACTTCACCGATTCGCTGCGCAGCGGCTACGAGGCGCAGCTGCTGGTGGCCGGCGACCACATCCTGGGCTACTTTGTGGCCATGCAGGGGGTGGACGAGGTGCACCTGCTCAACATCACCGTGGCCCCCGAGCACCAGCGCCAGGGCTGGGCCCGGGTGATGCTGGACGGGCTGGCACTCTGGTCACGCAACCGGGGCGCGCAATGGCTGTGGCTGGAAGTGCGGGCCAGCAACCTGCGGGCCTACGGCATCTACGAGCGCTATGGCTTTCGCCATCTGGGCGAGCGCAAGAACTACTACCCCGCCGCCGGCGGCCAGCGCGAGCATGCGCTGGTGATGAGCCTGAAGCTGTGAACGGCAACACGTCCCCGGGCCACGCGCCGTCCGGGCTGGACTCCCGCCAGCGCGCGATGCTGGCCGAAATGGGGGTGCGGGTCTGGTGGCCGGCGCCCGCCGCGGACAGCGCGGTGGCCGAAGCATCCCCGCCGCCGGCACCACCTGCACCACCGGCGCGTGGTGCCGCCGTGCCACCCGCACGGCTGGCGCCGGAGGGGGCGGCACCACGTCCGGCAGTGCCGTCGGTTCCGTCTGCAGCCATTGCGCCGGTGGCGGCCGCGCAGATTGCCCGGCTCGACTGGCCCGGGCTGCAGCAGGCCGTGGCCGCCTGCCAGGCCTGCGGACTGTGCAAGACCCGCACCCAGACGGTGTTCGGTGTGGGCCCCGATGCCGGCCCGTTGCCCCCGCAGGTGGACTGGCTGGTGGTGGGCGAAGCCCCCGGCGAAAACGAGGACCTGCAGGGCGAGCCCTTCGTGGGGCAGGCCGGCAAGCTGCTCGACAACATGCTCAAGGCCATTGGCCTGAGCCGTCGCGGCGCCGATGGCCTGCAGGGCGCCTTCATCGCCAATGTGCTGAAGTGCCGCCCGCCCGGCAACCGCAACCCGCAGCCCGACGAGGTGGCGCAGTGCCTGCCCTACCTGGAGCGCCAGGTGGCGCTGCTGCAACCCAAAATCATCCTGGCGGCAGGGCGTTTTGCGGTGCAGGCCCTGCTGCAGGACACGGTGCCCGATGTGGCCACCGTGCCGCTGGGCAAGCTGCGCGGCCGGGTGCACCAGTACCGGGGCGTGCCGGTGGTCGTGACCTACCACCCGGCCTACCTGCTGCGCACGCTGCCGGAAAAGGCCAAGGCCTGGGCCGACCTGTGCCTGGCGCTGGACACGCTGGCCGGGCGCTGACGGATCGTTCCGCTATTCCACGCGGTAGTCTGCACTGGCCCCAACCGGGGGAAGCTGCGCAGGCACGAAGCCCTGCTTGTCCCAGGTGAGGACGCGGTACCGGTCGAGCTGGCCCGCCGGAAAGCGGAAGGCGATTGCGGTCGGCGCCGCTGCGGCATTGACGGCCAGCACCTCGGCGCTCATGTAGGCGGGCTGCGCCTTGTCGCCCGCGGCGAAGCCGTAGCGCTGCGGCCGCAGGTGCGTGAAACCTTCGGGCGCGCTGGCAAGGAGCGTGTCGGCGTCGGGGCGCGCAAGCCGGAACGTGCCCGCACCCGAAACCAGCCCGTGTACCTGCAGGGTGGGTGCGGTGCTTTCGGGTGTGCTGCCCAGCGACAGTGCCCGCGCCTTGAGGAGCGGAAAGGTGATGTTCTGCAGGTAGCTCTTGGTGCCGATGACCAGCAGATTCCGCCCCTGTTCATCGCTTGTCGGCAGGCTCACCGTGCGGTTGTCCATCATGTTGTCGACGTATTCCAGGGACTTCGCGTAGGCCACGAAGAGCAGCGGGCTCAGCCACAGGTGCACGCCAACGATCAGCGCAACCACCAGCCGCACGAAGCGCCCCGGGCGCGCAGGGGCAGCGTGCAGCTGCGCGAGGTAGAGCGCCAGCAGGCCCAGCGCGCCAAAGCCAACGAACCAGAGGGCGCGCCCGACGACGGTCGACGCGCTGATCGGAATGGCCGCCAGCACCATGCCCAGCGCGAAGAAGCGCGCCAGCGCCGACTGGCGCAGCAAAGGCGCGAGCAGCACGCCGACCAGGGCAACAACGGCCAGCGCGTAGCCCAGCGCCACGGGCCGCGCCGGCGTGGCATAGGCCAGGCCCAGCACATCCGCCGGCACGATGAACCATTGCCCGGCCAGGTAGGCGGGCACCCGGGCCAGCATTTCGCCCAGGAAGTACACCAGGTCCTCGCCGGGATCGATGTAAAAACCGGGGCCGGCGGTACCGTAGCCATGCATCTTCCGGTAGGCCAGCCATGCCAGCGCAATCAGGGCATACGGTGCGAGCCGGAGCGCCCTGCGCACCAGCGCGTCGCGCGCGAGAAAAACCTCGTGGGCCAGCAGGTAGCCGGCGATGGCGAGCCCGGATTCACCGGCGCCCAGGGCCAGTGCAAAGCACAGCCAGCCGCCGGCCTGCCAGCCCGCGCCACTCCGGCGCAGGCACAGCAGGGCCAAAATGCCCGCGCTGAAACACATCATCACGTTGCGGTTTGCCAGCCAGGCCACTGCGCCGCCGTGGCCGTAGTCGATGGCGAACAGCACGGCCGCAAAGCCGGCACTCCAGCGGATCGGTATCAGTTCGCGGTAGGCAAAGGCGGCGATGGCCGCAGTGGCCCCGTACCACAGCGCCGAATGCAGGTGCATCAGTACGAAGTTGTCCGGCCAGAGCGCGTAATCCAGCGCCATCGACCATTGCGCGAGAGGCCGCAGGAACACCGTCTTGCTGTCCGGCCAGTGCCACCAGGGCAGCATGCCTTCCTGCCACTGCGCCTGCGCGACCGGGGTGGACATGGTGAAGAACTCGAAGACATTGCCGCCGCCGGTCAGCAGCGTGATGCGCTGCTGGTAGTCGTCGAGAAACAGGCCACTCCACAGTGTTGTCAGTCCCAACAGGCATGCGAAGCCTGTGGCCCACAGAAAAATGCTGTCTCTCTCGAAGAAACCGTGATGGCGCATGGATGGGAGCCCGTTGCGGGGCGGAGTGGGGAGGGCGACGGGAAGAATAACGCACGGCGCGGCGCACCGTGTCTGCCACGAGGGGTCAATCCCTGGAAAACCCGGCTTCGTACAATCGTGGCCATGACTTTCCTCGACATGCTGCGCACGGCCGAAGCGCAGAACGGCTCGCTGCTGTGTGTGGGCCTGGACCCCGAACCCAAGAAGTTTCCGGCCGGGCTGCAAGGCGACGCCGGCAAAATATTCGACTTCTGCGCCGCCATCGTCGATGCCACGGCCGACCTGGCCATCGCCTTCAAGCCGCAGATCGCCTATTTCGCCGCCCACCGCGCCGAGGCGCAGCTGGAGCAGCTGATTGCCCACATCCGCCGCGCCGCGCCGCAGGTGCCGGTGATCCTGGACGCCAAGCGTGGTGACATCGGCTCCACCGCCGAGCAGTACGCCATCGAAGCCTTCGAGCGCTACGGCGCCGACGCGGTCACGCTGTCGCCCTTCATGGGGTTCGATTCGGTCCAGCCCTACCTGAAACACCACGGCAAGGGCGCGTTCCTGCTGTGCCGCACCTCCAACCCCGGCGGCGATGACCTGCAGGCCCAGCGGCTGGCGTCGGTCGAGGGCCAGCCGCTGCTGTACGAGCATGTGGCGCGCCTGGCCCAGGGGCCGTGGAACCTCAATGGCCAGCTCGGGCTGGTGGTGGGTGCCACCTACCCGGCCGAGATCGAGCGGGTGCGGGCCGTGGCGCCCACGCTGCCGCTGCTGATTCCCGGTGTCGGCGCCCAGGGCGGCGACGCGGTGGCCACGGTGAAGGCCGGCTGGCGGCCCGGTGCGCCGATTGTGGTGAACTCGTCGCGGGCCATCCTGTACGCCTCGTCCGGCGCCGATTTTGCGGCGGCGGCCCGCCGGGAAGCCCTGAAAACACGGGACATGCTGCAGGCGGCAAAATAGCGCCCATGAACGCGCTGAACCTCACCGAAACGATGCTGGCCACCGGTTTGCAGGCAAAAAAGGCCGCGGCCAGCATGGCCAAAGCCTCAACTGCTACCAAAAACAGAGCGCTTACAACGCTGGCAGCATTGCTGCGGGCGAATGGCGCGGTGCTTCAGGAAGCGAATGCGAAAGACATCGCCCGTGCCGAGGCCGCCGGCCTGGCCGCGCCGCTGGTGGACCGGCTCCGGCTGACACCCAAGGTGATCGAAACCGTGGCCCAGGGCTGCGACCAGCTCGCCGCCATGCCCGACGTGATTGGCGAAATCATCGGCATGAAGCAGCAGCCCAGCGGCATCCGTGTGGGGCAGATGCGCGTGCCCATCGGCGTGTTCGGCATGATTTTCGAGAGCCGGCCGAATGTCACCATCGAGGCGGCCAGCCTGAGCATCAAGAGCGGCAACGCCTGCATCCTGCGCGGCGGCTCGGAAGCGATTGATTCGAACAAGGCGCTGGCGCTGCTGGTTCAAAAAGCGCTGCTGGAAAGCGGCCTGCCTTCCGACGCGGTGCAATTGGTGCAGACCACCGACCGCGAGGCCGTGGGCCAGCTCATCACCATGCCCCAGTATGTGGACGT
>DASWYJ010000105.1:0-6420 GCA_036405035.1 Burkholderiaceae bacterium | reverse complement strand
CAGTTCGGCCACGAAACCCTGAGCACGTTTGGCGTGGGCGCGGCGTTCAGCGAGGTGCAGCTGCGTGCGGTGCTGCGGCAGCTGCTGGCGCTGGGCGCGGTGCACGTGGATGCACAGGCCTACAACACCCTGGTGCTGGCGCCGGCCGCGCGCGCGGTGCTCAAGGGCGAGCGCGCCATTGCCCTGCGGGAAACCAGCGCCGCCCGCCTGCCCAAGGCCCGCAAGGTGGCGGGCAAAGGGGCCAGCACACCCGCCGCCGCCGCGCTCGACGCACCGGCGCAGGCCCGGCTGGCCGCGCTGAAGGCCTGGCGGGCCGAGGTGGCGCGCAGCCACAACCTGCCGGCCTATGTGATTTTTCATGACGCCACGCTGGTGGCGATTGCCGAGCGGGCGCCGGAGTCATTGGCGGCGCTCGACGGGATCAGCGGTATCGGGGAAAAGAAACGCGCAGCCTACGGCGAGGAACTGCTGCAGGCGCTGCGGACGGTATAGCCGCAGCAGCCGGGCTCAGAAAAACTGCGCAACCAGCCTGGCCGTGGCCTCGGCGCTGAGCGGCTTGGTCAGGTAGGCCTTGATCGCCGGATACTGGGTGGCGCGCTGGTGGTCTTCCGACGACGGCGACGAGGTGAGCATCACCACCACCGCCGCAGCCTGGCGGTCGCCGAGCTTGGCGTACTGTTCGAGGAACTCGAAGCCGTTCATGCCGGGCATGTTGATGTCGAGAAAGATCAGGTTCACGTCGGGCGAGGCGCCATCCTTCAGGTAATCGAGCGCCTCGAAACCCGACTCGGCCACCACCACCTCATCGACCACGCCCGACCGCTCGATCATGATCTGGTGGTAGACGTTGTCCGCTTCGCTGTCATCAATCAGCATCACGCGCTCAATCTTCTTCAATCCAACTCTCCTTCTGCTCGCGGTGGCCGGCCGGTCATTCAGGCCTGCGCCGGCGCGGGGGCCGGCTCGGCCACTCCCAGCGGCAGCTCCACATGGAAACGGCTGCCCTCACCGGGGGTGGATTCGGCCCAGATCTGGCCGTGATGGTACATGGCAACACGCCGGCACATCGCCAGCCCCAGGCCGCTGCCTTCGAACTCCTTGCGGGAGTTGAGGCGGTGGAAGATCCGGAAAATCGCCTCGAGCTTGTCGCCGGGAATGCCGATGCCGTTGTCGGCCACGGTGATGGTGCAGGTTTTCTCGCCGGTCCGTACACCCACATGCACCGCCGGCCTGCTGCCGGGGCGCTGGAACTTCAGGCCGTTGCTCACCAGGTTCTGCAGCAGCAGCCGCAGCATGGAGCCGTGCGCGGGCAGCACCGGCAGCGGATCGAAGGTGATGGTGGCCTGTTTCTCGCGCAGCGTGCTGTCCATGTCCTGCTGGATCTCGCCCATCACCACGTTCAGGTCGCACGGGGTGAAGGCGTCTTCGGGCTGCTCCAGCCGCACGAAACTCAGCAGGTCATCGAGCAGGCGGCGCATGCGGCGGCCGGCGCTGTTGATGAAGTCGAGGTAGCGGCGGCCCTTGGTGTCCAGCTGGTCGGCACTGTCGTCGCCGAGCATGGTGGAGAAATTGATGATGGAGTTCAGCGGCTCGCGCAGGTCGTGCGAGAGGATGTAGATGAACTCCTTCTGCAGCGCGTTGACCCGCTCCAGCGATGCCACGGTGGCACGCAGGTCCGACTCCAGCTGGTGGAACTTGGTGACGTCGCGCGCGCGCACCACCACCCCCAGCACCGTGCCCTGGGTATCCCGCGCCGGGGTGTAGACGATGTCGAGGTGCTTCTCGCCCTGGGCGGGAGTCACCAGCGTCCAGGCGTACTCCACGGTGTTGCCCGCCAGCGCTTCGTCGAGCAGCGGCTTGGAGGTGCGGTGAAAGGCTTCCGACCCAATGATTTCCTCCACCGGCCGGCCTTCGATCAGGTTCAGCGGCTTGCCGATGTACTGGCGGTAGGTGTCATTGATGTAGCGGTAGATGTAGCGCGGATCGACAAACGACACCATGTCCGACGACGCCGCGCCGATGGCGCTGAGCTGCGCCCGGATTTCCAGCGCCTTGCGCCGCTCGTAGGCCAGCGCCCGGTCCTTGAAGGCCAGCAGGCGCAGGTTCTCGATGTTGCTGATGGCCTTGCGCGCCAGCAGCTGCAGCGACTGCATCTGCCCGGCATTCAGCGTGCGCGGGCGCAGGTCCATCACGCACAGCGCACCAATGGCCTGGCCGGTCGACGTGAGCAGCGGAGCGCCGGCATAGAACGCCACCTGCGGCATGCCGGTCACCAGCGGATTGGTGGCGAACCGCGGATCGCGCTGGGTATCGGGCACCACCAGCACCCGATCCGGCTGGGCCACCACATGGGCGCAGAAGGCGGTGTCGCGCAACCCGTCATCGGGCCGGAATTCCAGTTCCGGCGCGAACCACTGCAACACGCCATTGATCAGCGACAGCGCCACGATGGGCGTGCCACAGATCTGCGCGGCCAGCGTCGCGATGTCGGCCATCTCGTCGGCATGCTGCTGCGCGACTTCCGACACCGGCGCGGCGCCCGGCTGCCGCACGGGGTCGGGTGTGGCAATGGGATTAGCAGCCATGAACGGTAGGGAGGCGGAACATGCAACGAATGTAGTACGAACGGGCTGCTTCTGAACGCCGGAAAAGGGCGGGTGAACGGGAGCATTCCACGGCGTGCCCGGGTCGTGGGCACCCGGGGGATGGTAACGGCGGCGCCACAGCTTACTGCAAAAACCCCATGGCCCGGCCCTCCCGCACTTCTGGCTTGATGCGGTGCTCTGCCTCGAGCTGCAGCAGGAATTCCTGCGCATCGAGCACCTCGCCGAGGATCTCGGCCTGCCGGCGCACGGCGGCAAAATCGCCCGGGCAGAGCTGGTCGAGCCGGGCCAGATGGCCGCGGATGGACTCGTCGAGCCCCGCCGCATCGCCGCCCAGCGCCTCCACCACGAACATGCCCAGGCGCTGTTCCGGCGCCAGCGGCTTGAAGCGGATCTTGAAGGTAAAGCGCCGCAGCGCCGCCTGGTCGATACGGTCGAACAGGTTGGTTGTGCAGATGAAGATGCCGGCAAACCGCTCCATGCCCTGCAGCATTTCGTTGACTTCGGTCACCTCGTAACTGCGCTGCGCGTTGCGCCGGTCCTGCAGGTAGCTGTCGGCCTCGTCGAGCACCAGCACGGCTTTTTCGGCTTCGGCCTCGCGGAACATCGCGGCCATGTTCTGCTCGGTCTCGCCGACGAATTTGCTCATCAGGTCGCTGGCCCGCTTGACCAGCAGCGGGCGCCCCACCGCACTGGCGATATGCGCCGCCAGCGCGGTTTTCCCGGTGCCCGGCGGCCCGTAGAAACACAGTGTGCCGTGGCCCCGCGCCTGCAGCGCCTGCACGATGCGCGGCACCTCGAAGCGGCTTTCGACATTCAGCATGCCCAGGTCATAGGTGGTGGCCATCGGCAGGCCATCGGGCTGGCTGGCGCGGTTGCCCAGCGCGCGGTCGGCGCTCTTGAGCTGGCGCTCGATCAGGCCTTCGACACCCCCCTCCAGCGCCGGGCCTGCGTCGCCCACCAGCCCGGCGAAGCGCACCGCCGTGCGGATTTGCGCGGGCGTGAGCCCCTTGCGCTCGGACAGCCGGGCCACGAAGGCTTCCGATACGCTGACGCCTTCCAGCGTCTTGCGCACCAGGCCCTCCCGGGCACCCGGAGGGGGTGATTTCAGCTCCAGGTGGTAGGCAAAGCGGCGGCGGAAGGCCGGGTCGATCTGCTCGATGCGGTTGGTGACCCACAGCGTGGGCACCGGGTTGGACTCCAGGATCTGGTTGACCCAGGCCTTGCCGCTCACCGAACCGCTGGCGCCCGACGGCGCGGCCACCTGTTCGGCCCGCGCCATGATCTGCGCGGCTTCGCTGGAAATCGGCGGAAACACATCCTCCACCTCGTCGAACAGCAGCGCGGCCTGCGCGCTGCCTTTCAGGAACACCTGCGCGATCTGCAATGAGCGGTAGCGGTCGCGGCCGCTGAGCGAGTTGCCGTCGCGGTCGGCGTATTCCACCTCGAACAGGTCCAGCCCCGCCGCCTGCGCCACCACCTTGGCCAGCTCGGTCTTGCCGGTTCCCGGCGGGCCATACAGCAGCACATTGACGCCCGGCTCCTTGCGCGCCACCGCGTTGCGCAGCAGTGCACACAGCACCTGGACGTCCTGCGCCACATAGGCGAAGTCATCGAGCACCAGGCTGCTTTTCATGCTGGGCCGGGTGAAGACGGCCATCAATTCGCTGTCGTCGCGGTATTCGCGCATCAGCACCGGCGGCAGCTTTTCACTGACCTTCATCAGATCGGCCAGGTCGGTGATGTTGTGCTCGGAGATCAGGTTCTCCACCAGGCCGATGCGCTCCAGCCGCGAGCCGGCGCGCAGCGCCTCGCCCACCTCGGCCGGGCTCACGCCGGCAATCTCGGCCAGCGCCGCATAGGCTTCCGGCGCGTTGTTGACCTTGAATTCCACCAGCAGCGAACGCAGGTCGCGCTGGTAGCGCGCCAGCGTGCCGTACAGCAGCAGCGCGCGCTCGGCCCGATTGAGCTGCAACAGGTGGGAGAGTGCGTCGATGTTCTTCTCGACCAGCGTGCTCTGCTTCTTGAGCGCGCTGGTCAGCCAGTCGCCGGTGACGGCCAGGACGGACAGCAGGTCTTTCGGTGCGTCCTTGGCGAATTCGTCGAGATAGAAGAACAGCGTGCCTTCCTCGTAGGGGCCGCGCCAGACACCGTGGCGGGCGAGGAATTCACGGGTATCGAGTTTTTCGTGGTCGCGCCAGAACTCGTTGCCGGCGCAGCGCCGGCCGAGGAATTCGCGCACCCGGTTCAGCGCCGGCAGCGGCCACACCAGGTGCCGGCCGGCCAGCGACAGCAAGCCATTGAGGTCGCGCCGCACATTGAACTTCAGGCCCTGCTTGGCGGCGAGTGTCAGCACGAAATGCGAGCACATCAGGTCGAGCACGGGCGCGTCGGCGAGGCCCGGCGACGGACACAACTGCACATCGGCGATACGCTTGACCATGGTGGCTACTCCGGCAGCGGCTACGCGGCACCGCACCCTCCGGGGGTACCACGCATGCCGTCAACCGCACCATAACGCAGCTTGAAGCAACATGGAAGACATGTGCAGCCCCAAAAAACAACGGTCTGCCTACCGCGTCACGGTCGCGTGGCCAGCGGTCAGCGCAAATGCTTGACCCGGTGCGCGGCAAAGCGCTCCGGTATGCCAATGCGGCGCTGGCCCGCCTGCAGGTGCGCCGTGTCGCCGGCGCACAGGGTGCCCGGCTCCACCACCGACAGATAGAACCCGCACAGGCCCGATTGCCCCATCTGCCGGGCAGCATGGCTGTAGCCCATGGCCGCATTGAACTTGTAACAGGGCTCGCGGGGCGCCGTCACGGCCAGCACGCAGCGGGGAAACACCAGCAGGTCCCCCACCCACACATCGCACTCCAACAGGCCCGCCAGCGTCAGGTTTTCCCCCAAGGCCCCCCACGCCAGCGCGTGGCCGGCGCCGGGCACGCCCGCCGCCTCGCGCGCGGCCTGCCACCAGGCGTAATGCTCCGATGGATAGGCATAGACCGCCTTGTCGAGCCCACCGTGCACCGACAGGTCGGCCTGCTCGTCGCCTTCCAGGCCCATCCGGCCCACGGCGACCGGCCCGGCAACGGGGCGCTTGTCGATGCCGGTCAGGATGTCGCGCTCGCCGATGCGCATGCGCCGCGCCAGCGCACATTGGACGGACAGGAGACGCACGGGGGAAGTCATGGACAGGGGCGGGCGAAGGGCACCATCGTAGCAAGGCGGGTAGGCGCCTGCGGGGCATGCGGGTAAAATCGCCGGAGTTTTGTTTCGTGAAAGCACGCCATGTCCGCACCTTCCCATAACAGCCACGCCACCCCCGCCGCCGAGCAGGACGTGGTCGAATCGATCGTTCCGCTGATGCCCGTCGTTCTGCCGGTGGCCGGCGGCCTGCTGATTTTCCTGCTCGCCTTCATCGCCGTTTACATGGCCTGAAGCGCCGTCCGGGCCGGAGCAGAACGCCGCACGCTGCGGCGTCCACCGGCGCGGCACAGCCCCACCTGTTGCGGGCATAACGTTATGCATGCTTTGCATGACCTTGTCAGGACAGGTTTGGGGCAAATTCATAAAATGGTCACCCTTGGCCGACCCGCGGTTCAGATTCAGGGCCCACCCGCCGCTATCTGATACCCCTGCTGCGCGCACCCCGCCAGCTTTTCCGCCCGCCGTCCGAGCCCCTGGCTGACATCTGACTGATTTCAAAAAGCCAGCGCTCGTCCTTCTCGTCTGGGCCCGAGCCTCTTTTTGAAATCTGTTTTTCAACTTAGGAGCTACCGATGAACTCACCCGTGCTGCAGGGCTTGCCGATCCAGGC
>DASWYJ010000104.1:0-2613 GCA_036405035.1 Burkholderiaceae bacterium | reverse complement strand
CGTCAGCAAGATCGGTGGCATCAACCTCGAAGTGATCATTGCCGTTGGTCACACCGACTCGGTCGGTACCGATGCCTACAACGACAAGCTGTCGGTCCGCCGCTCTGAAGCCGTCAAGGCCTATCTGGTGTCCAAGGGCGTGGAAAAGAACCGCGTCTACACCGAAGGCAAGGGCGAGAAGCAGCCGGTTGCAGACAACAAGACCTCCGAAGGCCGCGCCAAGAACCGCCGCGTGGAAATCGAAGTGGTCGGTACCCGCGCCGCTGGCAAGTAAAACGGTTCAATCCCGTACAGAAAACCCCGCCTCGGCGGGGTTTTTTTATGGGCGCTCCGCATAGGCGAAGCGCTCCCTGTACCGGTGGGGGCTGCGCCTACAGCACCTCGCTGGCGAAATCGGCCAGGCGCGAACGCTCGCCGCGGGCCAGTGTGATGTGGCCGCTGTGGGGCCAGCCCTTAAACTTGTCGACCGCATAGGTCAGGCCCGACGAGCCTTCGGTGAGATAGGGCGTGTCGATCTGCGCCAGGTTGCCCATGCAGATGATCTTGGTGCCAGGGCCGGCGCGGGTGATCAGCGTCTTCATCTGCTTGGGCGTCAGGTTCTGGGCCTCGTCGATGATGACGTACTTGTTCAGGAAGGTGCGGCCGCGCATGAAGTTCATGCTCTTGATCTTGATGCGGCTGCGGATCAGCTCATTGGTGGCCGCGCGGCCCCATTCGCCAGCGGAGGTGTCGGTCTTGCCGAGGACTTCCAGGTTGTCGTCGAGGGCGCCCATCCAGGGGCCCATCTTTTCCTCTTCGGTGCCTGGCAGGAAGCCGATGTCCTCCCCCACCGACACGGTCGCACGGGTCACGATGATCTCGGTGTAGCGCCGGTCATCCAGTACCTGGGTCAGGCCGCTGGCCAGCGCCATCAGGGTCTTGCCGGTGCCGGCGGTGCCGGTCAGCGTGACAAAGTCCACTTCCGGATCCATCAGCAGATTCATGGCGAAATTCTGCTCCCGGTTGCGGGTCGTCACGCCCCACACCGCGTTCTTCAGGTGGTTGTAGTCTTTCAGCGTTTTCAGGACTGCTGTCTTGCCGCGGATTTCGGTCACCCGCGCGTACAGCGCGGGTTCTCCTGGGGCCTCGAAATACACAAACTGGTTGATCAGCAGGCTGGGAATGATCGGGCCGCTGATGCGGTAGAAGGTGTGGCTGCCTTGTTGCCAGCTTTCCACCGTCTTGCCGTGCTTGATCCAGAAGTCGGCCGGCAGTGCCAGCGCGCCGGCATACAGCAGGTCGCCGTCCTCGAGCGCCTTGTCATTCTGGTAGTCCTCGGCGGCCAGGCCCAGGGCCCGGGCCTTGACCCGCATGTTGATGTCCTTCGAGACCAGCACCACCTCGCGGCCAGTGGGGTGCGCGCCTCCGGCAGACGCGGGCGCGTGCTGCTGGCGCAGGGCTTCGACCACGCCCAGGATCTGGTTGTCGGCCTTGCCCTGTGGCAGGCTGGTGGGCAGGGTGTAGTCCAGCGCCTGGGTCTGGAAGAACAGCCGGCCACCGGCACCCTTGTGGCCGGTCACGTCGAGCTGCAGGCCCGCACCGATGTCGGAGCCGGGGGCTCCGGCCAGTGCGTCGAGCGTGCGGCTGGTCTGCCGGGCATTGCGGGCCACCTCGGTCATGCCCTTCTTGTGGCCGTCGAGTTCCTCCAGCACGATCATCGGCAGGAAGACGTCGTGTTCCTCGAAACGGAACAGGCACATCGGGTCATGCATCAGCACGTTGGTGTCGAGCACGAACAGCTTGCGCGGGCCCGCTGCGCGGGTTTTGCGCGGTGCTGGAGCCGGTGCGGCCGTGCGGGGTGCCGGTGCGCTTACCACCTCTGCAGGGGCATGGTACGGGGCCGACGGCAGGCCCGGGTGGATTTCCCGGTCGCTGCCGGCGGAGGCCAGCAAGGCCTCCGGGTGTGTGTCGCGCGGCGCAGTGTCATCGCGGCGGGTTTTGCGCGCGGCACGGGGTTTGGTCGTGGCGGGTGTGTCGAAAGCTTCCGGGGACAGCAGGGCGGCGCGTTTGGAGGGAGCGGGGGGCAGGGGCATGAGGTGTGGCTTGAGGAGAGGGTATCAGCGCAGGCAACAAAAAAGCCGCCCGGATACCGGAGCGGCTTTCACAGAAAAAACGGGTTGTGCGCACACGGGCATGAACCCATTATGCATGAGCCCCGTGGCACCGGGTTCGGCGCTGCAAGGGGGCTCAGGCGGCCTTTTTCAGGGCCTTGACGGCCTTGAGAACTTCATCCACGTGGCCTGGAACCTTAAGGCCGCGCCATTCCTGCTGCAAGGTGCCGTCAGGCCCGATCAGGAAGGTGCTGCGCTCGATGCCCTTGACCTTTTTGCCGTACATGATCTTGTTCTTGACCACGCCGAACATGTGGCACATCTTCTCTTCGGTATCGGCGATCAGCTCGAACGGCAATTCCAGCTTCAGCTTGAAATCATCATGCGATTTCATGTTGTCGCGCGAGACGCCGAACACCGTGGCGCCGGCCTTGACGAAATCCTTGTACTTGTCGCGGAACTGCATGGCTTCCGTCGTGCAGCCGGGGGTGTTGTCTTTCGGGTAAAAATACAGCACCACGAT
>DASWYJ010000103.1:0-4113 GCA_036405035.1 Burkholderiaceae bacterium | reverse complement strand
TTGCCACCGCCCCGGTGGGCGCCACGCAGAAGCTGCTGGCCAAAACGGGCTGGAGCGTGGGCGACGTGGATCTGTGGGAAATCAACGAAGCCTTTGCCGTGGTGCCCATGGCGCTGATGAAGGAGCTCGACATTCCTCATGCCAAGGTCAACGTGCATGGCGGCGCCTGCGCGCTGGGCCACCCCATCGGCGCCAGCGGCGCGCGCATTCTGGTCACGCTGCTGTACGCGCTGCAGACGCATGGCCTGAAGAAGGGCGTTGCCACGCTGTGTATCGGTGGTGGCGAAGCAACGGCCATGGCCATCGAATTGCTCTGAAAATAGTAGCAAACTATCTAGAGAACACGCTGGCCAGGCCTCAAAATGATATTGAATACCGATCAGGAGGCCGTGCGCGATGCCGTGCGGGCCTTCGCACAGGAGCAGCTCTGGCCTCACGCCGCGCGCTGGGACCGTGAGCACCACTTTCCGAAGGAGGCGCACCAGGGCCTGGCAGCGCTTGGCGCTTACGGCATTTGTGTGCCCGAGGAATACGGCGGCGCCAACTTCGACTACGTGACGCTCGCTGTGGTGCTGGAAGAAATTGCCGCCGGCGACGGCGGCACCAGCACCGCCATCAGCGTGACCAACTGCCCGGTCAACGCCATCCTGATGCGCTACGGCACCGAGGCGCAGAAAAAGCAGTGGCTCACGCCGCTGGCGCAGGGCGAGATGCTGGGCGTGTTCTGCCTGACCGAGCCGCATGTGGGCAGCGACGCCTCGGGCCTGAAGACCACGGCGGTGAAAGATGGCGATGCGTACGTTCTGAATGGCGTCAAGCAGTTCATCACCAGCGGCAAGAACGGGCATGTCGCCATCGTCATTGCCGTGACCGACAGGGGTGCCGGCAAGAAGGGCATGAGCGCCTTCATCGTGCCGACCAATGCCCAGGGCTATGTGGTCGCGCGCATCGAGGAAAAACTGGGCCAGCACAGCAGCGACACCGCGCAGATCAATTTCGACAACTGCCGCATCCCGGCCGAGAACCTGATCGGCGCGGAAGGCGAGGGCTACAAGATCGCGCTCGGCGGGCTGGAGGGCGGCCGCATCGGCATTGCCTCGCAAAGCATCGGCATGGCGCGCAGCGCCTTCGAGTCGGCGCTGGCCTATGCGAAAGAGCGCACCAGCTTTGGCACGGCCATCTTCAACCACCAGGCGGTGGGTTTCCGGCTGGCCGAATGCGCCACCAGGATCGAAGCCGCGCGCCAGCTCACCTGGCATGCCGCCGCGATGCGCGACGCCGGCCTGCCCTGCCTGAAAGAGGCCGCCATGGCCAAGCTCTTTGCCAGCGAAATGGCCGAGCAGGTGTGCACTGCCGCCATCCAGACGCTGGGAGGCTATGGGTACGTGAACGATTTCCCGGTGGAGCGCATCTACCGCGACGTGCGGGTGTGCCAGATCTACGAAGGCACCAGCGACGTGCAGAAAATTTTGATACAAAGGGCCCTTGCGTGAATCGCCACGCCAGGAGACCACCATGCCCATCACCAAGGGATTCCGCGCGCTGGTAGACGAAGCGCTGACCGAAGTCAAAACCTACAGCGTCGACGAAGTCCTGCATGTCCTGCGGGAGCCCGGGGTGCAGATCGTTGACATCCGTGATCCGCGTGAGCTGGCCAGTGGGCTGCTGCCCGGCGCCTTCCATGCGCCGCGCGGCATGCTGGAATTCTGGGTCGACCCCGAATCGCCGTACTACAAGCCGGTGTTTGGTTCTGACAGCACCGAGTACATCCTGTACTGCGGCGGTGGATGGCGCAGCGCGCTGGCGGCCAAGGCCCTGCAGGACATGGGCATGGCCAACGTGGCCCACATGGACGGTGGTTTTGCCGAATGGGCCCGGCTGGGCTGCCCGGTCGAGACGCCGGAAGAGCGCAAGGCGAAGAAGGCGTGAAGAGCGCCAGCGCGGAAGCGGTATGCCCCTGCGGCGGCACGCGCCGCAGCGCGCCTGCCGTGCAGCACGCCCGCAGCTATCTGCAATGCTGCGGCCGCTACATCGAGGGCGGCCTGCTGCTGGTGGCGCCCGATGCCGAGTCGCTGATGCGTTCGCGTTACACCGCCTATGTACGAGGTCAGGATGCCTATCTGATTGCGACTTGGCACGCCAGCCGGCGCCCCGCCGATTTCGTGACCGATGCGGGCACCAAATGGCTGGGACTAGAGGTACGTGACGTGCGGCTGCAGGACAGCACCCACGCCGAAGTCGAGTTTGTCGCCCGCATGCGCCACCCCGGTGGCCAGGCCAGCCGGCTGCGTGAGCGCAGCCGTTTCGTGCACGAGGAAGACGGCCGCTGGTATTACGTGGATGGGGATTTGCGTTGAGAACGTTCTGACCCATGCGTTTCGAAGCTGTTCTGTTCGATTGCGATGGCGTGCTGGTGGACAGCGAGCCCATCACCAATGGCCTGTTGCGCGACATGCTGGAGGAGCAGGGCTGGGCCATGACAGCCGAGGAGTGTGTGCGGCTCTTCATTGGCAAGGCGGTGAAGGATGAGCGTGCGCTGATCGAGGCGCGCACCGGCAAACCCCTCACCGAGGTCTGGATGCAGGCGTTTCGCGAGCGCCGCAATGCGGCCCTGTTGCGCGATGTGCAGCCAATCAGGAACGCCCTGCCGGCGGTGCAGGCCATTCATGCCGCGTATGGCGGGCAGATTGCCTGCGCTTCCGGCGCTGATCGCTTCAAGGTGGAGCTGCAGATGCGCAAGACCGGCCTGCTGCCCTGGTTCGAAGGCCGCATCTTCAGTGGCCATGAGTTGCCGCGTTCCAAGCCTGCGCCGGATGTGTATCTGGCTGCCGCGCAGGCATTGGGTGTGCCGCCTACCCGGTGTGCCGTGGTGGAAGACACCGTGACCGGTGTGGTGGCGGGCGTAGCCGCTGGCGCCACTGTGTGGGGCTATTGCCCGGCCGGTGCCGGCCCCGATGCCGAGGCTGCATTGCGTGCCGCCGGTGCTAGCGGGATTTTCGGGGACATGGCGGAGCTGCCAGTGCTGCTGGCCGGCTGAAGCCGCGCGACGGCGGGTGCAGGCCTATGCTGGCTGCACCCGCCGGGACCGCTATCAGACCGCAATGAACACCGACTTGGTTTCCAGATAGGCGTCGAGCGACGCGCGGCCCATGTCGCGGCCGATGCCCGACTGCTTGTAGCCGCCGAACGGCATGGCCGGATCGAGCACGCTGTGGCAGTTGACCCAGACCGTGCCGGCCTTGATCTTCGGGATCAGGCGGTGCACCTTCGAGAGGTTGTTCGACCAGATGCTGGCACCCAGGCCATACGGGGAGTCGTTGGCCCAGGCGGCCACTTCGTCCAGGCTGTCATAGGGCATGGCGGTGAGCACCGGGCCGAAGATTTCTTCCTGCACCACGCGCTTGCCGTGGTCCACGTCGGCGAGCACCGTGGGCTGCACGTAGTAGCCCTTGCCGGCATGACGGGCGCCGCCCGCCACCACCTTGGCGCCCTGCGAGCGGCCGATGTCGATGTAGCTGCAGACGCGGTCCAGCTGCTCCTGCGACACCAGCGGGCCCATCTGCGCACCGGCATCGAACCCATGGCCGAGGGTCATGCCGCTGGCGATTTTGCCGATCTCGCTGACCACGTTGTCGAACATCTTTTTCTGCACATACAGGCGCGAACCGGCGCAGCAGACCTGGCCATGGTTGAAGAAAATCGCGTTGGCCGCGCCCGCCGCAGCCTCGGCGGGATTGCAGTCGTCGAGCACGATCACCGGCGACTTGCCACCCAGTTCCAGCGTGAAGCGCGTCATGTTGTCGACCGACGCGTGGCCGATGATCTTGCCCACTTCGGTAGAGCCGGTGAAGCTGATCTTGTCGACCAGCGGATGGCGTGTCAGCGGTGCACCGGCGCCCAGGCCGTCGCCGGTCACGATGTTCACGACACCGGGCGGGAAGCCGGCTTCGTTGATCAGCTCGCCCAGGTAGAGCGCGGTCAGCGGCGTTTGCTCGGCCGGCTTGAGCACCACGGTGCAGCCAGCGGCCAGCGCGGGGCCGAGCTTCCAGGTGGCCACCAGCAGCGGAAAGTTCCACGGTACGATGGCAGCCACCACACCGACGGCCTCGCGCC
>DASWYJ010000102.1:0-4638 GCA_036405035.1 Burkholderiaceae bacterium | reverse complement strand
CCGCCGCAGCGGGCTGGTGAAGATCGACCTGCGCGCCGGCAGCCTGACGCAGTGGCTCAACGTGCTGGGCATGCCCGGCATGACCGGCTACTTTGGCCTGATGGACGTGGGCCAGCCCAAGGCCGGCGAAACCGTGGTGGTATCGGGCGCAGCCGGCGCGGTGGGCCAGACCGTGGGCCAGTTGGCCAAGATCAAGGGCTGCCGCGTAGTTGGCATTGCCGGTGGCGCCGAGAAATGCGACTGGGTGGTGAACGAGCTGGGCTTTGACGCCTGCATCGACTACAAGGTCGGCAGCGTGAAAGACGGGCTGAAGCAGCACTGTCCGCAGGGTGTGGATGTGTACTTCGACAACGTAGGCGGCGAGATTCTCGACACCGTGCTGACCCGCATCAACCGCAAGGCCCGCATCATCATTTGTGGCGCGATCAGCCAGTACAACGCCACCACCGCGGTGCAAGGACCCAAGAACTACCTGAGCCTGCTGGTGAACCGTGCGCGGATGGAAGGCATTGTGGTGTTCGACTACGCAGACCGCTACCACCTGGCGGTGGTCGAACTGGCCGGCTACCTGAAGGACGGGCGCATGAAGAGCCGCGAAGACGTGGTGCATGGCCTGGCCACTTTCCCGGATGCGCTGAACCGGTTGTTCAGCGGCGCGAACTTCGGCAAGCTGGTGCTGCAGGTCGCCGAAGGCTGAGCAAGGGCTCAGCCCCGACCGGGCCTGCAGGCCCGGCGATCAAGCCGGGCGCAGCGTGTTGCCTTCCACCACCACCGGCGTACCGATGGCCGGCGCGCTGCCCTGCTCCACGCTGCGTACCGAGCCGTCCTGCATGCGTACGCGGACCTGGTAGGTGGTCACGGTGCGGGTTTTCTTTTCGATGGCGTTGCCGGCGAAGCCGCCGCCCACCGCACCCAGCACGGTAGCGGCCGCGCGGCCACTGCCACCGCCCACCTGATTGCCCAGCAGCCCGCCGACAACCCCACCCGCAACGGCGCCAACGCCGCTCGGCGGAGCCGCACGCTGCACGGCGTTCACCGATTCCACCGTACCGCAGGTGGTGCACAGCGCCGGCCGCGCGGAATGGTTGGCAATGGGGCTCGACAGGCGCGGCGTGGAACGGGCCGGCGCGGTTTGTTGTGACTGCATCTGCTGCGCCACCGGCACGGGCTCTTCCGTGCCCGGGCCGGACAGCGCGTCGCTGCGCTCCACCCACAAGGCGGCGGCCAGCGCCAGCGTGGTCACGCCCAGCACGGCGGCAGCGGGCAGCAGGGCCTTGCTGGTGCGCAGGCGCTCGGAGAACGGGGGTTCGGTGCGGCTTGCCGGATGGGTGTGGATGGATGTGTCCATGGTGATGGCTCCCTGTTGTTAGAGCCTCCATTGGAGCCCCGCCCCTGCCGGCGCGGTGTAGGACAAGGTGAACTCCGGCACGCGGAATCCGCCGCATGCGGTGCGCTTGGCGCCGCCTACATGCCCCCTACACGCCCCCGTGCGGGTGCGTGGGATCGACCCACAGCACCGTTTCCACCTGCTCGGCCGGGGTGATGTCGAGATTGACCGCCACCGCCTCGCCGTCGCTGCGGCACAGCACACATTCCAGCGCCTCGGTGGGGCTGGCGTTGATCTCCTGGTGCGGCACATAGGGCGGTACGTAGATGAAATCGCCCGGCCCGGCTTCGGCGGTGAACTGCAGCTGGTCGCCCCAGCGCATGCGGGCGCGGCCCTTGATGATGTAAATGACGCTTTCGAGGTGCCCATGGTGGTGGGCGCCGGTCTTGGCATTGGCGTGGATGGTCACGGTGCCGGCCCACAGCTTCTCGGCGCCCACGCGGGCGAAGTTGATCGCCGCCTTGCGGTCCATGCCGGGGGTTTGGGCGGTGTTGCCGTCGAGCTGGTTACCGGGCACCACCCGCACGCCGTTGTGTTTCCAGGGCTCGTCGCCATGGGGGTGGTCGTCGTGCGAATGGTCGTGGTCGCCGTGGTCGTGTGAATGGGTCATGGTGCGGGCGCGTGGCAGCAGGCAAGGGTCAATCGGTCAGCGCAGCGTACACCAGGTTGCGGAAACGCTGGCGGTATTCGTCGCGCTGGTTGGGGGCCTGCACCAGCAGCATGGCCCAGAGGTTTTCTGCGGGGTCTACAAAGAAGGTGGTGCCGGCAATGCCACTCCAGTGGTACATGCCTACCGAACCCGGGCCGGAGGCCAGGCCGGCCGCGGTGCGCACCGCCACGCCCAGGCCAAAGCCGTAGCCCGGCGACAGCAGCGTGCCGTCGGCCGGCAGGGCACCCAGATGGTCGGCCACCATGAAGTCCACCGTGCGCGGGCCGAGCAGCCGCACGCCCTGCCTTTCGCCCTTGGCCAGCAGGCAATCGAGAAAGCGGGCGTAGTCGGCCGCGGTGGACATGAGCCCGCCGCCACCGGCCTCCATGGCCGGCACGCGGCGCGGCTCCAGCAGGTGCATGGCGGGCTGGCCATCGGGGTCTTTGGCAAAGGGCTCGGCAATGCGGTGCTGCTGCGCGGCCGGCACGGCAAAGCCGGTATCGACCATGCCCAGCGGCGCGAAGATTTCGGTCTGCAAAAACGCACCCAGCGGCTGGCCACTGGCTACCTCCACCACGCGGCCCAGTACATCGGTGGCACGGCCGTAGCCCCACACCGTGCCCGGCTCAAACTGCAGCGGAATGCGGGCCAGTTCGCTGGCGAACTCCGCGTTGCTGCGCTCGCGCGCGCCAATGCGGCGCTGCCGGTACTGCTGCTGCACCCGGCTGTCGCCGAGAAATTCGTAGGTAAAGCCGGCGGTGTGGCGCAGCAGGTCGTGCACGGTAATGGCCTGGCGCGCCGGCTGCAGCACCGTGCCTGAAGGGCACTCCACCGCCACCTGCATGGCGGCAAACTCCGGCAGCCATTTGGCCAGCGAATCACCCAGCAGCAACTGGCCGCGCTCCATCAGCATCAGCGCCGCGACCGACACCACCGGCTTGGTCATCGAGTAGATGCGGAAGATGCTGTCGGGCGCCATGGGCACGCCGGTGGTTGGGTCTTGCTGGCCCAGCGCCTCGAAAAACGCCGGCTGGCCGTGCCGCGCAATGGCCAGTACCGCGCCCGGCAGGCGCTGGCGGTCGATCTCGGCCTGGAACACCTGGCGCAACTGGGCCAGGCGCTGCGGGCACAAGCCCAGGTCTACGGAAGCAACCGAAGCATCCATGTGCGTCAGTCCTGTGCGGCTTCGCGGTGGCGCTTGCGGGCCAGTGCCGCGCCCTTGGCCAGCGCGTCGAGTTTCTTGATGGCCACCTCGCGGTCCATCGGCGCCAGGCCGCAGTTGGTGCAGGCAATCAACCGGTGCTTGGGCACGTAGTGCAGCGCCAGCCCAATGGTGTCGGCCACCTGCTCGGGGGTTTCGATCACGTCGCTGGCCACGTCGATCACGCCCACCATCACGTCCTTGCCATCGAGCAGCTTCATCAGCTGCGGCGGCACATGCGAATGGAAACATTCCAGGCTGACCTGCTGGATGCTGCTTTTGGCCAGCGCCGGAAAAATCTGCTCGTACTGGCGCCACTCATGGCCCAGCGTGTTTTTCCAGTCCACATTGGCCTGGATGCCATAGCCATAGCAAATGTGCACGGCGGTGGTACAGGTCAGGCCCTGCGCGGCGCGCTCCAGCGCGGCCACGCCCCAATCGGCCGCCTCCTGCATGTAGACGTTGAAGGCCGGCTCGTCGAACTGGATGATGTCCACACCATCGGCCTGCAGCGCCAGCGCCTCCTGGTTCAGCAGCTCGGCAAACGCAAAGGCCATCTTGACCTTGTCACCATAAAAGCGGTCGGCCACGGTATCGACAATCGTCATGGGCCCGGGCAGCGTGAACTTGAGCTTGCGCCGGGTGTGGGCGCGGGCCAGCTGCGCCTCGAACGCATGGACCCGGCCCTTGAGCCGGAGCGGCGCCACCACCTGCGGCACCATGGCCTTGTAGCGGTCGTTGCGGATGCCCATCTCCACCTTGTGCGCAAAGTCGATGCCCTCGACCTGCTCCAGAAAACCGTGCACAAAATGCTGGCGCGACTGCTCGCCATCGCCCACGATGTCAAGCCCCGCATCCTCCTGCGCCTTGAGCCACAGCAGCGTGGCGTCGGCCTTGGCCTCCAGCAGCGCCGCGCCCTCGGCCTTCCATTGCGGCCACAGCTTGTGGGTTTCGGCCAGCCAGGCGGGTTTGGGCAGGCTGCCGGCGATGGCGGTGTGGAACATGGCGGTCTCCTGTGGTTTGAAAACCATTCTGGCAGCTTTTGCGAAGAGTAGTGAATGGCCGGGAGTGGCTACTGCCCGTCAACAGTTACCAGCAAGCGGCAGGAGAATAAATTTTGTGCCTCGGAGCTCGATGACGTAACCTGCGAAAATGGGGCAACGTAGAGGAGAGCAATGTGATTGAGGTCATCTGGGGTTCGGCAAGGGAAAAGCCCATTGCATCAAAACTACTTGCCGACTGTCTAACGGGTGACGGTGCGATCGAAGGGTACCTCTATCTTGGATACCCAGTCATCGGCTCTCCAACGGGTCCAATGAAAATGGACGCGCTACTTGTCTCGTCGACGGTTGGCCTTGTAGCCTTTGATCTCGTAGAGGGCACTGATCTTGGCAACTTTCA
>DASWYJ010000101.1:0-7558 GCA_036405035.1 Burkholderiaceae bacterium | reverse complement strand
CTTCGAAATGCATGGACTGTGGCGTGACGATCATCAACAAAAAACCCGGCAGCGCTGAAGGCGGGGCCGGGTCTGGGACTTGAGCAACCGTCTTTAGCTGAATTTCTAAAGCGCCCGCAAGCTGGAGCAAATCGGCGCGTGGTGCAAGTATAGCGACAGCGGGCGGGTGGCGCGTCAGCCCCGCGCCAGCAGGGCAATCACGCCCAGCACCGCAAACACCAGCGCCGACGCGATGCGGATGGCCTTGAGCGGCACCCTGCGGGTGATGCGCTCGCCCAGCCACACCACCGGCGCGTTGGCCAGCATCATGCCCAGCGTGGTGCCGGCGACCACGGCAACAAAGGCCTGGTACTGCGCGGCCAGCATCACGGTGGCAATCTGGGTCTTGTCGCCCATCTCGGCGAGGAAGAATGCAATGATGGTGGTGCCCAGCACGCCGAACCGGGGGGCTGCTGCGGCGTCGGCGTCATCGAGCGTGTCCGGCACCAGCATCCAGGCGGCCATGGCGAGAAAGGAGCCGCCCAGCACCCAGCGCAGCACATCGGGGCCCAGCACGGTGGTGATCCAGGCACCGGCCGCGCCGGCCAGCGCATGGTTGGCCACGGTGGCAATCAGGATGCCCAGCACGATGGGCCAGGGTGTGCGGAAACGCGCGGCGAGCACCAGCGCGAGCAATTGGGTCTTGTCGCCCATTTCGGCCAGGGCGACGATACCGGTAGAGACGAGGAAGGCTTCCATGCGGGACTCCAGGCCGGGACAGATGAACCCATGACTGCGCAGCACCTCCCGGCCAAACGGGGGCAGCGCAGTCAAAGGTCTCGCCAAGTCCGGACCAACCGTTTGCGCCATGGAGCGTGGCTCCAAGTCTGTTGACGCAAACCCCTCTCGGAAATGAAGGGAGGCTACTCCCCAATGACGCGCTGATTGTAGCTACCGCCCACCCGGCGGCGCCAGCGCAGCGGGGATTCTCCCTCCCACTGCCGGAAGGCGCGCGAGAACACGCTTTGCTCGGCGTAGGCGAGCATGAGCGCGATTTCGGGCAACGAAAGTTGCGGATCGCGCAGGTAGTCCTTGGCCAGTTCGTTGCGCAGCTGGTTCAGCACCTGCTTGTAGCGCAGGCCACGCTGCTGCAGCGTGCGGTACAGCGAACGCTCCGACAGCCCCATGCGCGCGGCCACCACGGCGGCATCGGGCTGGCCGTCCTGCAGGGCCGCGGCGATCTGCCGCTGCAGCGCCGACAGCCAGGGGTCGGGCGACGGCAGGGCCTGCAGCAGGGCTTCGGCCTGCTGCTCCAGCAGGCCGGTGAGGTGGGCGTCCTGGCTGTTGATGGGCAGGTGCATGGTTTCCAGCGGCAGGTGCACCGCCGCCACCGCACTGCCAAAGTGCACCGGGCAGCCGTGAAACCGGGCGTACGGCGTGGTGTCGGCCGGCGCGGGGCGCGGGCTGTCGATGCGCAGCGCCCGCAGGTCCTGGCGACCGGTGAGCTGGCGCACCGACACCATCAGGCCCGCCACCAGCACGTCGTCCGACAGCGTGGTGGAGGGTTGGTCTTCCGCGCCCCAGCGGATCACCAGCGCATCGCCCTGCTGGCCAATGAACGACGGCACCAGGTTGTGCAGCAGGGGCTGGAAGCGGGTGAAGCGCAGCAGCGCCTGGCCCAGCGTTTCGCTGTAGAGCGCCAGGTAGCCGAGCACGCCCACGTGGTGGGGCTTGACGCAGGCGCCCACCTGCAGGCCCAGCGCAGGCTCGCCGGGCAAGGCCTGCTGCAGGGCCTCCAGCAGGCCCCACCAGGTGGCGATGGGCATGCGCGGCCCCTGGGCGAGCCGGGTCAGCTTGTCCCGCAGCGCGGACAGGGCCAGCCCGCGCTGGTCGAGAAAGCTGGTCAGCAGGCCGGCGAGCGAGGCGGCCACGTAGGTGGCGGCGGGGGCGGGGGTGGAGGCCATTTTGGCGGACTATGTCAAAAATCGTCACGCGCCGTCAAGACGGCCTGTCGCCTGTGCAGCGAAGATCAGCGCCTGTGTTCAGCAAAATGGGGGATGGGCATGTCCAGGTTCACCGGGGTGTTTTTGGGGCTGTGTGGTCTCGCGTTTGTGCTGATCGGCGCCAACACGTTCGTGGACCCGCTGCGGGCCATGGCGCCGCTGGAACTGAACGTCAACACCGTGAGCGCGCTGAACGAATTGCGGGCAACCTATGGCGGCATGCAGGTGGGCATCGGGCTTTTCCTGCTGGCCGGCGCCCGCCGCGCTGCACTCGCGCGCCCGGCCCTGCTGGCCCAGGCGCTGATGGTGGGCGGCCTGGCCGCCGGGCGGCTCGTCAGCATCGGGCTGCAGGGCTTGCCCAGCGGCTTTGTGCAGGGCCTGCTGGTGCTGGAGAGTGTGGTTGCGCTGGTGTCCGTGGTGCTGTACCGCCGCCATACCCGCGCCCACTGACGGAGACGCCCATGACCGAATTTCTGCAACCGCTGATGCCGCTGCTCCACAACCTTTTCGGCGAGGACGTGGACTGGAAACAGGTGTTCCTGATCGGCATGAGCCCGCTGTTCCTGCTGGCCTTCATGGCCGAGTTCGTGGTGGAGCGGCGCCGCGGCCAGGCCCACAAGTTCCACTGGAAAGAGATCGTGGCCAACCTGTCGCTGGGCGCGAGTTACCAGGTGATGGAGGCGGTGATGTGGCTGCTGCTCACCGGTGGCATCTACGCCTGGGTGTACCAGCACCGGCTGTTCGACATCCCGGTGAACGGCTGGACCATCCTGCCCATCTTCATTGCCACCGAGCTCTGCTACTACGGCTTTCACCGTACCTCCCACCGGGTGCGCTGGTTCTGGACGGCCCACGTGCCCCACCACAGCGGCGAGACGATGAACTTCACCACCGCCATGCGGCAGAGCGTGCTCAATGCGCTGGTGGGCACCTTCATCTTCTACGTGCCGCTGGTCTGGCTGGGGGTACCGCCGGCGGTGGTGATGTTCTGCCTGGCGGTAGACCTGGCCTACCAGTACTTCGTGCACACCGAATCGATCGGGCGTTTCCCCCGCTGGTACGAATACGTGTTCGACACCCCATCCAACCACCGTGTGCACCATGGCCGCAACCCTGAGTACATCGACAAGAACTACGGCGGCGTGCTCATCATTTTTGACCGCTGGTTTGGCACCTACGCCGAAGAAAAAGCCCGCGTGGACTACGGCATCACCCAGCAGATCCGCTCGCACAACTTCCTGGTGCTGAACGTGCACGAGATGGTGGACCTGCTGCGCGACGTGTTCTCGCCCGGCCCGCTGGGCCAACGACTCAAGCACCTGGTGATGCCGCCCGACTGGCGGCGCCCCGGCCACCGCCCCGTGCGGACCTGGATCACCGAAGAACGCTGACCACCCTCCGGAGGTGGCGCCCAGCCCGGGTGCACAGTGCCGCACGCTTCTGGCGCACTTTTTGCTTGTTTTTGGTGCGATTTCGAGAAAATACGAAAAAACGCACCAACTACAGGCATTTCCAATAAAGAGGGACCTATGGAAGCACTAAAACAGGGCTCGGACGCGCTGTTCATTCTGCTGGGCGGCATCATGGTGCTGGCCATGCACGCCGGTTTTGCATTTCTGGAGCTGGGCACCGTCCGCAAGAAGAACCAGGTCAATGCGCTGGTCAAGATTCTGGTGGATTTTTCGGTGTCCACCGTGGTGTATTTCGTGGTGGGCTACAGCGTGGCCTACGGCACCACCTTCTTTGTGGGCGCCGAGCAGCTGGCCGCGAAGAACGGCTACGACCTGGTGAAGTTCTTCTTCCTGCTCACCTTTGCGGCGGCGATCCCAGCCATCATTTCCGGTGGCATTGCCGAACGCGCGCGCTTCTGGCCACAACTGATTGCGACCGCCGTCATTGTGGGTTTTATCTACCCCTTCTTTGAAGGCATCGTGTGGAACCAGCATTTTGGCGTGCAGGCCTGGATCAAGGGCCTGACCGGCGAGGAGTTCCATGACTTTGCCGGCTCCATCGTGGTCCATGCGGTGGGCGGCTGGTTGGCGCTGCCGGCGGTCATTCTCCTGGGCGCGCGCAGCAACCGCTACCGCAAGGACGGCGCGATCTCGGCGCACCCGCCGTCGAACATTCCCTTTTTGGCGCTGGGCGCGTGGATTCTCACGGTGGGCTGGTTCGGTTTCAACGTGATGAGCGCACAGACCATCGACAAGATCTCCGGCCTGGTCGCGGTCAATTCGCTGATGGCCATGGTCGGCGGCACGCTGGCGGCGCTGGTGGCCGGGCGCAATGACCCCGGCTTTGTGCACAACGGCCCGCTGGCCGGCCTGGTGGCCGTGTGCGCCGGCTCCGACCTGATGCACCCGCTGGGTGCGCTGGTGGTGGGCGCGGTGGCGGGTGGCATCTTCGTGGTGATGTTCACGCTGACGCAGAACAAATGGAAAATCGACGACGTGCTGGGCGTCTGGCCGCTGCACGGCCTGTGTGGCGCCTGGGGTGGCATTGCCTGCGGCATCTTCGGCAGCAAGGCTTTTGGTGGCCTGGGCGGCGTGACGCTGGGCGGGCAGGTGATCGGCAGCCTGCTGGGTGTGGCCTGGGCGCTGCTGGGCGGCGTGGTGGTTTATGGCGTGATCAAGGCGGTGATGGGCCTTCGCCTGAGCCAGGAAGAGGAGTTCGAAGGGGCCGACCTGTCCATCCACCGCATCAGCGCCACGGCCGACCGCGAGGTCAACTGGTAGCGGAGCGGAAGGAAGGGCTTCTGTTTGCTTCTATATAAATAGCAAACTCACCAGCAGATGCGCTGGCCAGAGCCCGATTTCATGAAGAAAAGGCCCTGCAAGGGCCTTTTCAGGGTTTGCCGGGGGCTTCTCAGGCCGCTTCCGGCAGCCCCAGCATCAGCTGCAGGTTCTGCACTGCCGCGCCGCTGGCGCCTTTACCCAGGTTGTCGAGCCGCGCGAACAGCACCGCGTGCGGGTGCTGGCTGCTGCCATAGACGCGCAGCTCCATCCGGTTGGTGTCGTTCAGCGCGGTGGCGTCGAGCTTGCCGCTGTCGGTGGCCGGCTCGACCGTGACCCAGCGGCTGCCGGCGTAGTGTGCGGCCAGCGCGGCCTGCAGGTCGGCGGCAGTTGGCTTGCCGGGCAGCGCGTCCAGATGCAGCGGCAATTGCACCAGCATGCCCTGGCGGAAGTTGCCCACCGAAGGCACGAACAGTGGCCGGCGCGTGAGGCCGGTGTAGCGCATGATTTCCGGCAGGTGCTTGTGGGCCAGGCCTAGCGCATAGGCTTCGAACAGCGGCGCCTCGCCTTTTTCGTAGGCTTCGATCATGGTGCGGCCACCACCGGAATAGCCGCTCACCGACGGCAGCGCGAGCGGGAAGTCTTTCGGGATCAGGCCGGCGTCCACCAGCGGACGGATCAGCGCAATTGCGCCGGTGGCATAGCAGCCGGGATTGGCCACGCGGCGCGCCTGCGCCACGGCCGCTTTCTGGCCGGCCGCGAGTTCGGGGAAGCCATAGACCCAGCCGGGCGCGGTGCGGTGCGCGGTGGAGGCGTCGATGATCTTCGGGCCGGGTCGCCCGGTCTGCTGCGCAATGGCGTCGACCATGGCCACCGACTCCACGGCGGCCTCGTCATGCAGGCACAGCACCACCAGATCGACCTGCGCCATCAGCGCGCGCTTGGCTTCCGGGTCCTTGCGCTTTTCAGGCGCGATGCTGACCAGTTCGATGCCGGGCAGGGTGTGCAGGCGTTCGCGAATTTGCAGGCCGGTGGTGCCGGCTTCGCCGTCGATGAAGATGGTGGCCATGGTGGGGCGTGCGCAGGTAGTCAGGTTGGGTTCAGGGCGAGGAATATAATTATGTATTACGTACACCACCGTGATCCGGCTTGTGCGTTGCAGCATGATACAGTTCGCGCGGCCATCCGCGCGCGCCATGCCCGGCCGGGCGGCCGGCCCCAGTCAGCGAATCACAACATTCTTCCGACGCCACGAGAGAGGCCCCATGAAAATTCACGAGTACCAAGGCAAGGATATCTTGCGCCAATTTGGTGTGCCAGTGCCGCGTGGCATTCCGGCATTCACAGTGCAGGAGGCGGTCGAGGCCGCGCAGAAACTGGGAGGCCCGGTCTGGGTCGTGAAGGCCCAGATCCACGCCGGCGGGCGTGGCAAGGGCGGTGGCGTGAAGGTGGCCAAGAGCATCGACGACGTCAAGCGCCTGGCCGGTGACATTCTGGGCATGCAGCTCAAGACCCACCAGACCGGCCCCGAAGGCCAGAAGGTGCGTCGCCTCTACATCGAAGACGGCGCCGACATCCAGAAGGAATACTACGTTTCCATCGTGACCGACCGCGCCACGCAGAAGCTGGCCTTCATCGCGTCGAGCGAAGGCGGCATGGACATCGAGGAAGTGGCCCATTCCACGCCCGAAAAGATCATCACCGAATTCATCGACCCGCTGGTCGGCCTGACCGCTGCACAGGGCGAGAAGATCGCCAAGGGCGTGGGTTTGCCGGCCGAGTCCACCGCCCAGGCCGTGGACATCTTCCAGAAGCTCTACAAGTGCTACATGGAGACCGACGCGTCGCTGGTGGAAATCAACCCGCTGAACCGCGACAGCAAGAACAACCTGATCGCACTGGACGCCAAGTTCAACTTCGACAGCAATGCGCTGTTCCGCCACCCCGACATCGTGGCCTTCCGCGATCTGGATGAAGAAGATCCGGCTGAAGTCGAGGCTTCCAAGTTCGACCTCGCCTACATCAGCCTGGACGGCAACATCGGCTGCCTGGTCAACGGTGCCGGTCTGGCCATGGCCACGATGGACACCATCAAGCTGTTCGGCGCCGAGCCGGCCAACTTCCTCGACGTGGGCGGCGGCGCCACCCCGGAGAAGGTGACCGAAGCCTTCAAGATCATGCTGAAGAACCCCAAGGTCAAGGCGATTCTCGTCAACATCTTCGGCGGCATCATGAAGTGCGACACCATCGCCACCGGCGTGATCACCGCCTGCAAGGCGACCAACCTGAATGTGCCGCTGGTCGTGCGCATGAAGGGCACCAACGAAGACCTCGGCAAGAAGATGCTGGCCGAAAGCGGTCTGCCCATCATTTCCGTGGACACCATGGCAGAAGCCGCCCAGGCGGCCGTCAAAGCGGTGAAAGGTTAATCACATGTCGATCTACATCAACAAAAACACCAAGGTCATCACGCAGGGCATTACCGGCAAGACCGGCCAGTTCCACACCGAGAAGTGCCAGGAATACGCCAACGGCAAGAACTGCTTCGTTGCCGGTGTGAACCCGAAGAAGGCCGGCGAGTCGATCTTCAACATCCCGATCTACGCCTCGGTGAAGGAAGCCGCCACGCAGACCGGCGCCACCGTGTCGGTGATCTACGTGCCGCCGGCAGGCGCAGCCGCCGCCATCTGGGAAGCCGTGGAGGCTGATCTGGACCTGGCGATCTGCATCACCGAAGGCATCCCGGTCCGCGACATGCTGGAAGTGCGCAACCGCATGAAGGCCAAGGAAGCCGCCGGCGGCAAGAAAACCCTGCTGCTGGGCCCCAACTGCCCCGGCCTGATCACG
>DASWYJ010000100.1:0-12072 GCA_036405035.1 Burkholderiaceae bacterium | reverse complement strand
ATGTAGGCCAGCTGCTTGGCCGCTTCGGTCTTGCCGACGCCGGTGGGGCCGCTGAACAGGAAGGAGCCGATCGGCTTGTCATTGCGGCCCAGGCCGGAACGCGCCATCTTGACCGCCGAGGCCAACACGTCCAGCGCCTTGTCCTGGCCGAACACCACGCTCTTCAGATCGCGTTCCAGCGTCTTCAGCTTGCCGCGGTCGTCGTTGCTGACGTTGGCCGGCGGAATGCGGGCGATCTTGGCCACGATCTCCTCAACCTCGGTCTTGGAAATGGTCTTCTTGCGCTTGCTCGGCGGCAGGATGCGCTGGGCGGCACCGGCTTCGTCGATGACGTCGATCGCCTTGTCGGGCAGGTGCCGGTCGTTGATGTACTTGGCGCTCAGCTCGGCGGCGGCCTGCAGCGCGGCCACGCCGTATTTCACGCCATGGTGCTCCTCGAAGCGCGACTTCAGGCCCTTCAGGATCTCCACCGTTTCTTCCACGGTCGGCTCCACGACGTCGACCTTCTGGAAGCGCCGCGACAGCGCCGCATCCTTCTCGAAGATGCCACGGTACTCATTGAACGTGGTTGCGCCGATGCACTTGAGCTGGCCGCTGGAGAGCGCCGGCTTCAGCAGGTTGGACGCATCGAGCGTGCCGCCCGACGCCGCACCGGCGCCGATCAGCGTGTGGATTTCGTCGATGAACAGGATGGCCTTGGGCTTGTCCTTCAACGACTTGAGCACGCCCTTCAGGCGCTGCTCGAAATCACCGCGGTACTTGGTGCCGGCCAACAGCGCGCCCATGTCCAGCGAGTAGACCTGCGCCTCGGCCAGGATTTCCGGCACGTCCTTCTGGGTAATGCGCCAGGCCAGGCCCTCGGCAATCGCCGTCTTGCCCACACCGGCTTCGCCCACCAGCAGCGGGTTGTTCTTGCGGCGGCGGCACAGGATCTGGATGGTGCGCTCGACCTCGTATTCGCGGCCGATCAGCGGGTCGATCTTGCCATCCTTGGCGAGCTGGTTCAGGTTCTGGGTGAACTGCTCCAGCGGCGAGGCCTTCTCGTTCTTCTCGCCGCCCTCTTCGCTCTCGGGCTGGCTGTCACCCGACTTGGTGGGCTCGGGCGGATCGCTCTTCTTGATGCCGTGCGCGATGAAGTTCACCACATCGAGGCGGGTCACGCCCTGCTGGTGGAGGTAGTACACCGCATGCGAATCCTTCTCGCCGAAGATCGCCACCAGTACATTGGCGCCCGTGACCTCCTTCTTGCCATTGCCGGTGCTCTGCACATGCATGATGGCGCGCTGGATCACCCGCTGGAAGCCCAGCGTGGGCTGGGTATCGACATCGTCGGTGCCCGAAACCTGCGGCGTGTTGTCCTTGATGAAATTTGTCAACGACTTGCGCAGCTCGTCGATGTTGGCCGAGCAGGCGCGCAGCACCTCGGCGGCGCTGGGATTGTCAAGCAGCGCGAGCAACAGGTGTTCGACCGTGATGAACTCATGGCGCTGCTGCCGGGCTTCGACGAAGGCCATGTGCAGGCTGACTTCCAGTTCTTGGGCAATCATGGTTTTCCTTTTGAAATCATTCCGGTGGGGCTATGGGACTGCTTCACGATCCCACCGGCTCACTGACACATTGCAGCGGGTGCCCGGCCCTGGCTGCAGCTTCGCGCACCTGGTCTACCTTGGTGGCCGCCACGTCCTTGGTGAAAACACCACAGACGCCACGCCCATCGAGATGGACTTTGAGCATTATCTGGGTCGCCGTTTCCTGGTCTTTGTTGAAATATTCCTGAATTACGGCCACTACAAACTCCATCGGCGTGTAGTCGTCGTTCAGCAGCACCACCTGGTGCAGCTGCGGCGGCTCGGTTTTTTGCGTGCGCCGCTCCAGGACCACCGATCCGCTGTCGTCGGGACTGGCCGGTTTGATGACCGGTTTCTCAGGAATAGTTGCCATGCATTTCATTCTATCCAGCCAACCCTGGCTACGCCGCTGATGTGGCAATTGGTGGCGGATTTGGCACATTCAAGCCACCCCGCCGCCACAACGGATGCGCACCCGGTTTGGTGTACCCGGGCCGGATGCAAGTTCAGCGCCAGAAAGAAAAAAGCCGCCGGGAAACCCCGGCGGCCGTTCCGCAGGCGACAGATGCCGCGCAATGCTACATGTGGTCGATCATGACCTGGCCGAAGCCGGAACACGACACCTGGGTCGCGCCTTCCATGAGGCGGGCAAAGTCGTAGGTGACCTTTTTGCTGTTGATCGACTTCTTCATCGAGCTGATGATGAGGTCGGCCGCTTCCTTCCAGCCCATGTGGCGCAGCATCATTTCGGCCGAGAGGATTTCGGAACCGGGGTTCACATAGTCCTTGCCGGCGTACTTGGGCGCGGTGCCGTGGGTGGCTTCGAACATGGCCACGGTGTCGCTCAGGTTGGCGCCGGGCGCAATGCCGATGCCGCCGACCTGCGCGGCCAGCGCGTCAGAAACATAGTCACCATTCAGGTTCAGCGTGGCGATCACGCTGTACTCGGCCGGGCGCAGCAGGATCTGCTGCAGGAAGGCGTCGGCGATGCTGTCCTTGACCGTGATTTCCTTGCCGGTTTTCGGGTTCTTGAACTTCATCCACGGGCCGCCGTCGATCAGTTCGCCGCCAAATTCCTTGGCCGCCAGGCCATAGGCCCAGTCACGGAAGCCACCTTCGGTGAACTTCATGATGTTGCCCTTGTGCACGATGGTCACGCTGGGCTTGTCGTTGTCAATGGCGTACTGGATGGCCTTGCGCACCAGGCGCTCGGTGCCTTCGCGCGACACCGGCTTGATGCCGATGCCCGAGGTGGCGGGGAAACGGATCTTCTTGACGCCGAATTCCTCTTGCAGGATCTTGATCAGCTTCTTGGCCTTGTCGCTCTCGGCTTCGAACTCGATGCCGGCATAGATGTCTTCCGAGTTTTCGCGGAAGATCACCATGTCGGTCTTGTGCGGCTCTTTCACCGGGCTGGGCACACCGTCGAAATACTGGATGGGGCGCAGGCAGACGTAGAGGTCGAGTTCCTGGCGCAGCGCCACGTTCAGCGAACGGATGCCACCACCCACCGGCGTGGTCAGCGGGCCCTTGATGGAGACCACGTAGTCGCGCACCGCATGCAGGGTTTCCTCGGGGAGCCAGACATCCGGGCCATAGACCTTGGTCGACTTCTCACCGGCATAGACCTCCATCCAGTGGATCTTGCGCTTCCCGCCGTAGGCCTTGGCCACCGCAGCGTCCACCACTTTCAGCATCACGGGGGTGATGTCCATCCCCGTACCGTCGCCCTCGATGTACGGAACGATGGGTTGCTCCGGAACGTTCAGCGACATGTCGGCATTCACCGTGATTTTTTGGCCTTCGGCCGGCACCTTGATGTGCTGGTACATATGAGAACGTCTCCAGTAACGTAACGCTATTTTGAGCGGGAAAGATGAAAGAGCAGATTATGCTCAAAAAATACTTGCACCTGACTGTCAACCACCGCCAAACAGGGGGCGTTGAAGCAGCACCATCCGCTGCACAACCGGGATGGCTTCATCAACCATGTCGTCCAGGAATTCAAAATGCGCAATATTCTCGCTACCCTGATCGTCTCGCTGTTCGCAGCAAGCACCGCGTTCGCCGCCGGCCCGGCTGCCAGCGCCGCTGCACCGGCAGCCGCCACGGCCGAAGCCAAACCCGCAGCTGAAGCCAAGCCCGCCAAGAAAAAGGCCAAGAAGGCCAAGGCCGCCAAGAAGGAAGCTGCACCCGCCGCTGCAGCCGCTTCCAAGTAAGCTCCGGGTTCCGGCAAAAATGCCCGCCCTGCGCGGGCATTTTTGTTTCCGCCGATGATGGCGGGCCACCCCGAAAGGAATGCATGCCACTTTCCCGTTTCCGCTCACTCCTGCTCGCCGGGCTGGTTGCGGCCGCTGCCGTCCTGCACGCGCAGGAGACACCTCAAACCACCCTGCCCCGGCTGCCCCTGACAGCCGGCATGCACCGCATCGATGCCCAGGTGGCCAGCACACCGGAGCAGCGGGCCATCGGCCTGATGCTGCGCAAGGACATGCCACAGCACGAGGGCATGCTTTTCGTGTTCGACCAGCCCCATGTGCAGTGCTTCTGGATGAAGAACACGCTGCTGCCACTGAGCGCGGCCTTCATCGCCGACGACGGCAGCATCGTCAACCTGGTGGACATGAAGCCACAAACCCTGGATTCGCATTGCTCCACCCAGCCGGTGCGCTATGTGCTGGAGATGAACCAGGGCTGGTTTGCCAAAAAGGGCATCCAGGCCGGCTTCCGGCTCGGCGGCAAGCCCTTTGTGGCAGCCCGCTGACGGAACGCTCCACACAGCCATGAAAAAAGCCGGCCCCCAGGGACCGGCTTTTCTCGGGAAATGCTGCTGCGCGATCAGGCGAAATTGGCCTCGGCGAAGCCCCAGTTCACCAGCTTGTCGAGGAAGGTTTCGACAAACTTGGGGCGCAGGTTGCGGTAGTCGATGTAGTAGGCATGCTCCCAGACGTCGACCGTCAGCAGCGCCTTGTCGGCGGTGGTCAGCGGCGTGCCGGCAGCGCCGGTGTTGACGATGTCCACGCTGCCATCGGCCTTTTTCACCAGCCAGGTCCAGCCGGAGCCGAAATTGCCCACGGCGGACTTCACAAATGCTTCCTTGAAGGCGGCGTAGCTGCCCCACTTGGCGGTGATGGCCGCTGCCAGCGCGCCCGAGGGCTCACCGCCGCCAGCCGGCTTCATGCAGTTCCAGAAGAAGGTGTGGTTCCAGATCTGCGCGGCGTTGTTGTAGATGCCGCCGCTGGATTTCTTGACGATTTCTTCCAGCGTCAGGCTTTCGAATTCGGTGCCCTTCTGCAGGTTGTTCAGGTTCACCACATAGGCGTTGTGGTGCTTGCCGTGGTGGAATTCCAGTGTCTCTTGCGAGTAGTGGGGCGCCAGGGCGTCGATGGCGTAGGGCAGCGGAGGCAGGGTATGTTCCATGGTATTCCTTCGGGTTCAGTGGTGATCAACCTGGTGATTGTAGGAACTATCGGCAATACCCCCGTGTAGGCGCTAACCGCGATGCGGGGGTAGTACCTGCAGATCCACCGCGCCGTCGTGCAGCGTGGCGCGCAGCGCCTGCCCGGGCCGGGTCTGGGCCGCGCGGGTCACGGCCTGGCCTTCGGCATCGGTGAGCCAGGCATAGCCGCGCTGCAGCACCAGCCGGGGATCGAGCAGTTCCAGCCGCAGCGCTGCCCGTGCCAGCCGCTCGGCGCTGTGCCGGCCATGTGCCTGCACCCCGGCCGGCAGTGCCGAGCCCCACAGCGACAGGCGGGCCTGTTCACGCTCCACCGCAGCCCGGACCGCATAGCCCATGCGCTGGCCCTGGCGGGCGAGCTGCTGCTGCTGCCGTGCCACCAGCGACGACGGCCGGCCCAGCCGTGCCGCCACCCGGTCGAGCCGCTGGGCCTGCCGGTCCAGCGTGCGCAGACAGGCGTCGCCGAGCCGGCCCGACAGCTGGTCGAGCGCGCCCAGCCAGGCATCGCGGGGCTGGGCCGCCAGCTCGGCTGCTGCGGTGGGGGTGGGGGCACGCAGGTCGGCCACAAAATCGGCAATGGTGAAATCGGTCTCATGGCCCACACCACTGACCACCGGCACCGGGCTGCGCACGATGGTGCGGGCCAGTTGCTCGTCGTTGAAGGCCCACAGGTCTTCCAGGGCACCACCGCCCCGCACCAGCAGGATCAGGTCTATTTTTGGAATGTTTTTGGCACCTGGCTTTTGTCCTTCCTCGCTCATCTGGTATAGATTTGATAGCGCAGCGATCAGTTCACGGGGGGCAGCTGCACCCTGCACCGCCGCCGGCGCCAGCACCACCGGCACATGGGGCGCGCGCCGCTGCAGCGCGGTCACCACGTCGTGCAGCGCCGCAGCGCCCAGCGAGGTCACCAGCCCGATGCCGCGCGGCAAGACCGGCAGGGGCCGCTTGCGCGCCGGATCGAACAGGCCTTCCCCCTCCAGCTGCGCCTTCAGCCGCAGGAATTCCTCGAACAGCGTGCCGGCCCCGGCCCGCACCATGCTCTCGGCGACCAGTTGCAGATCGCCGCGGGGCTCGTACACGGTGAGCCGGCCCCGCACCTCGACCCGCTCGCCATCGCGGGGGGTGAAGTCGAGCAGGCTGGCTGCGCGGCGAAACATCGCGCAGCGGATCTGGCCCTGGGTATCGCGCAGCGAAAAATAGCAGTGGCCGCTGGCGGCCCGCGAGAAGCCGGTCAGCTCGCCGCTCACGGCCACGGGATTGAACCGGGCCTCGAGCGCATCGGCCACCGCGTGGCAGAGCGCCCCCACCTGCCAGACCGGCACACCCGCAGCAGCCGGCAGCCCGAAGGAACTCTTCAACATCCGGCCCGCCGTCCGGCACGGCCACCGGATATGACAGACCCCTGCAAAAGCGCTGATTCCTCCGTGCAAGCCATTGATTTCATTGGATTTTTAACTGCCTATTTCGACATCGAAGTGTCACAAACACGGTTTGGCGCGGCATGCCCGGTACCGCGCCCCCAGTTTTTCACAAAGTTATCCACAGATTCTGTGCACCAGTGCACAGGCGCCCGGAGGATGTGGATGGCGCCCGCGAATGCGCCATATGGGAGGGCGGGGCTACGCCATAATCGGTGCGTTTTGCCGGAGAGCCTATTTGTTTTCGATCATACAAGCCGCAGGCTGGCCGATCTGGCCGCTGATCGCCTGTTCAGTGCTGGCGATGGCCCTCGTCATCGAGCGATTTCTCAGCCTGAAAACCCGCAAGATCGCCCCACCCGCCCTGCTGGAAGAAGCCCTGACGGTATCGCAGAAATCCGTGCCCAAACCCGACGTGGTGGCCCAGTTGGAACAGGATTCGACGCTCGGTTTCGTGCTGGCCAGCGGCTTCCGGGCGCTGCAGGCGCACCCGCGCTGCAGCGAGGCCGACCTGCGCGCCAGCATGGAGGCGGCCGGCCGGGAAGCTGCGCACCAGCTGGAGAAATACCTGGTGGCGCTGGCCACCATTGCGTCGGCCGCGCCGCTGCTGGGCCTGCTCGGCACGGTGATCGGCATGATCGAGATTTTTGGCTCGCAGGGTGGTGGTGCCGGCGGCGGCAACCCGGCCCAGCTGGCGCAGGGCATCTCCATTGCGCTGTACAACACGGCTTTCGGTCTGATCGTGGCCATTCCGGCGCTGATTTTCTGGCGCTACTTCCGCGCCCGGGTTGACCGCTACCTGCTCACGCTGGAGCTGGCGGCCGAGCGCATGGTGCGGCACCTGAACACGCTGCGCAAGCCATGAACTTCCGGACCCGCTCCACGCTGGGCGCATCGACCGAGCCCGAGATCAACCTCATTCCGTTCATCGACGTGCTGCTGGTGGTGCTGATTTTCCTGATGCTGTCGACCACCTACAGCAAGTTCAGCGAGCTCCAGCTCAAGCTGCCGGTGGCCAACACGGCGGCCCAGCGCGACTACCCCAGGGAAGTGCTCGTCGGCATCACCGCCGATGGGCGCTACAGCGTCAACAAGACGCCGCTGACCGAGCGCACCGTGTCCGCCGTGGCGCAGGCGCTGGCCGACGCAGCCCGCGCCGGCAAGGACAGCGTGGTCATCATCAGCGCCGACGGCAATGCCCCGCACCAGTCAACGATCACGGTGATGGAAGCCGCCCAGCGCAGCGGGCTGAGCCAGATCACCTTCGCCGCGCAGACATCGGCCGGCGCCGCCCGCTAGCGCCCCGCCCCGGCCTGCACGATGGACCGCCTGCTTCAGCATCTCTGGCAGCGGCGCGGCCCGCTGGCCTGCCTGCTGTGGCCGCTGTCCGTGCTGTTCGGCAGCCTGGCGGCGCTGCGCCGCACTCTCTACCGCTGGGGCTGGCTGGCCAGCCACGGTGTGCCGGCGGTGGTGGTGGTGGTGGGCAACGTGGTGGCGGGCGGCGCGGGCAAGACACCGGTGGTGATGGCGCTGGTGCGCCACCTGCAGCGCCGCGGCCTGGCCCCCGCAGTGGTGGCGCGGGGCCATGGCCGGCACAGCCGCATCCTCCACCTGCTCGGCCCGGACAGCACCGCCGCCGAAGCGGGCGACGAGCCCCTGCTGGTCCACCGTGCCACCGGCGCACCCGTAGCGGTGGCATCGCGGCGGGTGGAGGCCGCGCGCGCCGTACTGGCGGCCCGGCCCGCCACCCGGGTGATCGTCTGCGACGACGGCCTGCAGCACCTGGCGCTGCGGCGGGACATCACGGTCTGCGTTTTCGGCGCGGGCGGCATAGGCAACGGCTGGCTGCTGCCTGCCGGCCCACTGCGCGAGCCCTGGCCCCGCCCTGCCGACCTGCTGCTGACCCACGGCGCGCTCCCGCCGGGCACACCCACCGCCATGCCGGCCTGGACCGTGCACCGGCGCCTGGCCGACCACGCCGTACGGGCCGATGGCGGCCGGGTGCCGCTGGCCGACCTGGCCGGCAAGCCGCTGCGGGCACTGGCCGGCATTGCGCAGCCCGCGGCATTCTTTGCCATGCTGCGCGCAGCGGGACTCACACTGGTGCACACCGAGGCGCTGCCCGACCATCATGCCTTCCAGAACTACGATTTTGATAGCAATGCAGGTAGCCATGGCGCTGGGCAGCTGCTGATTTGTACCGAAAAAGATGCCGTCAAGCTCTGGCAGCACCACCCCGAGGCGCTGGCCGTGCCGTTGGAGCTGGACATCCCCACGGACTTCCTGGCGCGATTCGATGCGCTGGTCGATGCAAAGTTATCATCGCCCCATGGACACCCGATTGCTTGAACTGCTGGTTTGCCCGGTCACCAAGGGCCCGCTCGAATACAACCGCGACACGCAGGAACTGCTGTCGCGGCCGGCGCGGCTGGCCTACCCGGTGCGCGACGGCATCCCCGTGCTGCTGGAAAACGAAGCCCGGGCACTGACCGACGACGAACTGGGTCTCTGAGGCATGGGCTTCAGCGTCCTGATTCCGGCGCGGCTGGCCTCGACCCGGCTGCCCAACAAACCCCTCGCCGACATTGCCGGCAAACCCATGGTGGTCCGGGTAGCCGAACGCGCCCGGCTGTCGTCGGCCAGCCAGGTGGTGGTGGCCGCCGACCATGCCGACATCGTGGCCGCCTGCCGTGCACACGGCATCACCGCGCTGCTGACCCGCACCGACCACCCCTCCGGCAGCGACCGCCTGGCCGAGGCATGCGACCTGCTCGGCCTGCCCGACAGCGCCACCGTGGTCAATGTGCAGGGCGACGAACCGCTGATCGATCCGGCGCTGATCGACGCTGTGGCGGCCCTGCTCGCCGCCCAGCCCGATGCCGCCATGGGCACCGCCGCCCACCCCATCCACGCCCTGGACGAATTCGCCAACCCGAATGTGGTGAAGGTGGTGCTGGGCGCCGCCGGCCAGGCGCTGTACTTCAGCCGCGCACCGCTGCCGTGGTGGCGCGACGGCTTTGCCGGCGGCATGGCCACGCTGCCTTCCGCGCCGGCTCCGCTGCGCCATGTCGGCATCTACGCCTACCGCGTGGCATTCCTGCGCGCCTTTCCGCAGCTCGCGCCGGCCCCGCTGGAGACCACCGAGGCGCTGGAGCAGCTGCGCGCGCTGTGGCATGGCTACCGCATCGTGGTGCACACCACCGATGCTGCACCCGGCCCGGGCGTGGACACGCCCGAGGACCTGGCACGGGTGCGCGCACTTTTCAGCAGCACGGCGCTGTAAGCCCGCTGCGCGGCATGCATGCTATTCTCGTGAAAAAACACGCCGGGGGGAGCGCTGCCACGCAGCGCAGGCGGCCCGTCGGAGCCATCGTATTCACACTATCCGAGGACTTCAATGAGACTGATTCTTTTGGGCGCACCGGGCGCCGGCAAGGGCACGCAAGCCACGTTCATCTGCCAGAAATATGGCATTCCCCAGATTTCCACCGGCGACATGCTGCGCGCCGCCGTCAAGGCCGGAACCCCGCTGGGCATCGAGGCCAAGAAGGTCATGGACTCCGGCGGCCTGGTCAGCGATGACCTGATCATCAACCTGGTGAAGGAGCGCATTGCGCAGCCCGATTGCACCAAGGGTTTCCTGTTCGACGGTTTCCCGCGCACCATTCCGCAGGCCGACGCGATGAAGGCCGCCGGCGTCAAGCTCGACTACGTGCTGGAAATCGACGTGCCTTTCGACGCCATCATCGAACGCATGAGCGGGCGCCGTTCGCACCCGGCTTCGGGCCGCACCTACCACGTCAAGTTCAATCCGCCCAAGGCCGAAGGCAAGGACGACGTGACCGGCGAGCCGCTGATCCAGCGTGACGACGACAAGGAAGAAACCGTCAAGAAGCGGCTCGAGGTGTACAGCGCGCAGACCCGCCCGCTGGTGGACTACTACTCCGGCTGGGCGAAGGCCGACCCCGCCGCTGCGCCGCAGTACCGCGCCATCAGCGGCACCGGTTCGGTAGACGAAATCAAGGACCGCGCCTTCGACGCACTGGCCAGCTGACCATCGCCGCCGGCGCGGCCACCCGCTCGCGCCGTCCTGCCCCCGCCACGGCGCATCTGTGCCGTGGCTTTTTTTACGCCATCAGCGCCAGCATCAGCGCAATCCGCGCCTTGACCGGCGACAGCCCGCCGGCGTCGGGCAACACCGCACCGGGTACGGGCAATACACGGCCCAGCGCACAGCGGGTGCTGCGCAGCACCCGCACCCCCGCAGCCTGCGCCTCGCGCAGCGCAGCTTCCAGGTCCTGGTGCACAGTCCCGTTCCCGGTGCCGGCCACCACCAGGCCCTGCACCCCGTCGCGCACCAGCGCCCGCACCGTGTCCCCCCGCGCGCCGGCATGGCTCATGACGATCTCCACCCGGGGCCATTCACTCCATTTAGCTATATTTTCAATAGCAATATCGATAGATTCTACGCTGGCCGTAGGCCAATTTCTTGCCAAACGCAGCTGCCCGGCCTCCACAAAGCCCAGTGGTCCGCCGTCGCCCGAACTGAAGGCATCGAGCCGCCAGCCATGCAGCTTCTGCACCGCGTCCGCCGCGTGCACCACACCCGCGCACACCACCACCACCCCGCTGGCACCCGGGGTTGCTGCCACGCCGATGGCATCGGCCAGATTCTGCGGGCCGTCGGCCAGCCGCGCCGTGGCGGGCCGCATGGCGCAGGTCAGCACCACCGGCTTGGCCGGCTGCAGCACCGCCTGCAGGAAATAGGCGGTTTCCTCCAGCGTATCCGTGCCGTGGGTGACCACCACGCCCTGCACTTCGGCCTGCGCCAGCCAGTACGCCACCCGCCGCGCCAGTTGCAGCCACAGCGCGAACGACATGTCCTTGCTGTCGATCTGCGCCACCTGCTCGCCTACCACCGCCAGCCCCCCGCGCGCCGCCTCGCCGGCAGCGGCCAGCAACTCGGCCACGCCCCGCTCTCCCGCCCGGTAGCCCAGCACGGCATCGGCGCTGTCTGCCACACCGGCGATCGTGCCGCCGGTCGCCAGCACCACAATTTTTATGTCGCTCACTTGCAATCTTTCATAAACTGTTTAAAAATACAGGTACTGGATATTCAGACAGGCGGCGCACCCCGGGCGCCCGGCAGCAAAGGACACACGATGACGGACATGCAGCATTTTCCCGTGAAGCTCACGGCGCGCCAGCAGCAAATCCTCGACCTGATCCAGAGTGCCATCGCCCGCACCGGCGCCCCTCCCACCCGGGCCGAAATCGCCACCGAGCTGGGTTTCCGCTCGGCCAATGCCGCAGAAGAGCATCTGCAGGCCCTCGCCCGCAAGGGCGTCATTGAACTGGTCAGCGGCACCTCGCGCGGCATCCGCCTGCGCAGCGACACCTTGCGTGCCATCCATGAATCGCGGATCAAGCAGTACTCCCTGCCCCTGCCCAGCCTGGCACAACTGGCGCTGCCGCTGGTCGGCCGGGTGGCGGCAGGATCTCCCATTCTGGCGCAGGAACATGTGGACCAGACCTACCAGGTCGAAAGCAGCCTGTTCCAGCGCCGGCCCGACTACCTGCTCAAGGTGCGCGGCATGTCGATGCGCGACGTTGGCATCATGGACGG
>DASWYJ010000099.1:0-4602 GCA_036405035.1 Burkholderiaceae bacterium | reverse complement strand
CTGGGCACGCTGCTCGGCGGCTTTCTGGTGAGCGACGGCTTCGCGCAGTGGCTGCCGGGCGGGGCGCTGTATGGCGTGCTGGGCGTGTATGCGCTGGCCAGCCTGCTCAATGGGGGCATACCGGACAGCGGTGCGCGGTATCCGCAGCGCCACCGGTCCCCGGCAGCGCTGCTGCAGGATTTCCGGGAGTCCAACCGCACGCTGTGGCGCGATGCGCTGGGGGGGCTGTCGCTGGCCTTCACCACGCTGTTCTGGGGGGTGGGGGCGATGCTGCAGTTTGCGGTGCTCCGGTGGGCCGATGTTGCGCTGGGGCTGGGGCTGTCGCAGGCGTCGTACCTGCAGGCAGTGGTGGCGGTGGGTGTGATGGTGGGCGCCGGTTTCGCCGGGCGCTATGTGGCGCTGGCGCACGCTCAGTGGGTGCTGCCCGCAGGGCTTTTGCTGGGCCTGCTGCTGCCGCTGGTGGCCAGCACCACGCAGCTGGGGCCTGCCATTGCATTGCTGGTGCTGGTGGGCGCCGTGGGCGGGCTGCTGGTGGTGCCGATGAACGCGCTGCTGCAGCACCGTGGCCATGTGCTGCTGACGGCGGGGCGCTCGATTGCGGTGCAGAACTTCAATGAAAACCTCAGCGTGCTGCTGACGCTGGGTGCCTACGCCGCGCTGCTGGCGCTCGACTGGTCCATCATCACTGTGATGTGGCTGGCCGGCATGGTGGTGGCGCTGTTCTCCGCGTCGATGCTGTGGCGCGTGCACCGGGCGCGCCATGGGCTGGCGGCGGCGCGCGAATAGGTGTTTGCCGGGGCGCCTACCAGCCCTCGACCTTGCCTTCCATCAGTGCCGGCGGGCGGGTGCCGCCGCATTGCGCATGGCGCTGCGCATGGCCCGTTCGATCTGCAGCACGATGTGGTCCCAGCCGAGGCCTAGCGCCGTTTCCCGTGCCCGCAGGCCGATCTGCCGCAGACCGGGATCACCGGCCAGCGCCACGGCTTGCGCGACGAAATCCGCCGTCTGGTCGAAAGGTGCCAGTTGGCCGTTGTGACCCGGGCGGATGTATTCCGCCGCTGCGGCGTAGTCGTAGGCCAGCACCGGCAGGCCGCTGGCCATGGCTTCGGTGGTGACGTTGCCAAAGGTCTCGGTGGTGCTGGGAAACAGGAACAGGTCGGCCGATGCGTAGTAGGCCGCCAGCGCGGTGCCGGTCTGGGTGCCGGCGAAAACGGCGTACGGGCAGCGGTCCTGCAGTTCGCGCCGGGCCGGGCCGTCACCCACGAAAACCAGCCGGCTGTCGGGGTGGATGCGGTGCAGCGCCTCGAAACCCGCCACCACCGCCACCAGGTTCTTTTCGGCGGCCAGCCGGCCCACGCTCAGCACCACGCGGGTGGTGTCGCTGGCGCCCCACTGTGCGCGCAGCGCGGCGCTCCGGCGTGCCGGATCGAACAGCGTGGTATCCACGCCGCGCGCCACCACCTGCAGGTTCTGGAAACCATGGGCCAGCAGGCTCTGGCGCAGGCCCTCGGTCGGCACGAAAGTGCACAGTGTCTGGTTGTGCAGCTTGCGCAGGTAAGCCACAACGGGCCGGCGCAGCCAGCCCACGCCGTAGTGGCGCATGTAGGCATGGAAGTTGGTGCGGAAATCGGAGGTCACGGGCAGCTTGAGCCGCCGCGCCGCCTGCAGCGCCGACCAGCCCAGCGGGCCTTCGGTGACGATGTGCACCAGGTCCGGCCGGTAGCGCGACCACAGCTCCACCAGCGCCTTTTTCGAGGGGATGCCCATCTTCAGGTGGGGGTAGCGCGGGATGGGTAGGCCGCGCAACAGCACTTCGTGAAAGCCGGGGTCGGCATCGGGCAGCGCGGCGGCATCGCCGGCGTCCTGGCGCGGGCGTATCAGCTGCACGCTGTGGTGGCGCGCGCGCAGCCCCTCCACGACCCGGGCGATGGTCAGTGCCACGCCATTGACTTCGGGCGGCCATGTCTCGGTGACCACGGCCAGCCGCAGCGAACGCACATCGGGGTGGCGGATTTCGACATTCAACATCGGTCAATCCCAGGGTGGAGGTTCCCATCGTTGCGGGTCTCCATGGCAGGCATGTGTCGGTTGGGTGGCGTTTGTGCGACGCGGCGCTGCGTCATCGAAATGACACGCGGGCGCGGCAGCATGCGGGGATGCGCCCCCTGCATCTGCTGCGGGGTGGCCGTGAACAGCCCAACGAGGAGAGAGAGTGAACGCGTTTTTCAAAGCCCTGGAAGTGCAGCGTTGGGATGACCACCGCTACTACCACCACAGCACCATCAACCAGACGCTGCACCTGCTGAGCGCGTCGAGCTTCGTGCTGGCCTACGTGCTGCTGCCGATCGATCCGGTGGCCGCGGCGCTGCTGGCCTGGCTGGTCGGCATGACCAGCCGCCAGGCCGGCCATTTCTTCTTCGAACCCAAGGATTACGACACCTTCAACCAGGCCACCCACGCCCACAAGGAGGCGATCAAGGTGGGATACAACCTGCGCCGCAAGGTGGTGCTGATGGCGCTGTGGGCGGCGCTGCCGCTGGTGTTGTGGGCAGAGCCGGCGCTGTTCGGGCTGGTGGAGCCGGCGGCCTCGTTCACCGCCTATGTGCGCCAGGTGGGGGCCGGCTGGCTGTTCCTCGGCGCCGGTGGCCTGCTGTTCCGCACGGTGCACCTGTTTTTCCTGAAGGATGTGGCCACGGGGCTGGTCTGGGCGACCAAGATCGTGACCGACCCCTTCCACGACATCATGCTGTATTGCCGCGCGCCGCTGCTGTTGCTGCGGGGCCACCTGATCGATCCGTCGATGCAGCAGCGGCCCTGACCGGTGCCGTTGCCCGGCATGTCGTGCTCAGAACCGCCGGGCCAGCATCTCGCGCAGCAGTGCGCGGCGGATGCCCTTGTTGGTGGTGCCGGGTACGGTGCTCCACCAGCCGTCGGCCTGCATCGCCTGGGCTGCACGGACAAAACGTTCGGCCACCACGTCCATGTCGGCATCGCTGTAGTTCAGGCTGAAAATCAGCCGGCCGCTGCCCACCCAGCTCAGTGCCAGGCCTTCCAGCCGCAGGTAGTACTGCAGCATCCAGTTGTAGCGCGAGGGGTGGGTGTAGAGCACCGTCCATACGCTGGACAGGTTGGCCACCTGCACCGGCAGCCCGGCCTCCGACAGGCCGGCATTGAAGCGGGCTGCGCGGCGGTTCCAGGTGGCGTCGAGTCCTTCGTAGAGCTGGCGGCCTGCGGGGCTGTCGAGGTGTTCCAGGAAGGCCTGCATCGCCCCCATGACGTAGGGATGCGCATTGAAGGTGCCTCGGGCGAAGCACAGGTCGGCCGGCCTGTCTTCGCGGAAGCGGCGCATCAGGTCGCTGCGGCCACAGACCACACCCACCGGCAGGCCGCCGCCCAGCGTCTTGCCGTAGGTCACCATGTCGGCCCGCACGCCGAAGTATTCCTGTGCACCTCCGGGCGCCAGCCGGAAGCCGAGGAAGACCTCATCGAAGATCAGCACGATGCCGCGTTCGCTGCACACGGCGCGCAGCTGTTGCAGCCAGGCGGTGTAGGCGGCGCGGTCGAAGCCAGCCTGGCGGCTGCTGTCCACCAGCGTGGAATCGCCGGGCGCGGGGCTGTTGGGATGCAGCGCCTGCAGCGGGTTGACCAGCACACAGGCGATGTCGCGGCGCTTGCGCAGCACCCCCAGCGTGCGGGCATGCATGTCGCGCAGCGTATAGGTTTCGCGCGGGTGCAGCGGGTTGCCGGGGCCAGGCTGCACATCGCCCCACCAGCCATGGTAGGCGCCGCAGAAACGCACCAGATGGGTCTTGCCGGTGTGGTAGCGGGCCAGCCGCACCGCCTGCATCACCGCCTCGGTGCCCGACATGTGGAACGACACGTCGTCCAGCCCCGAGAGGGTGCGCAGCCGTTGCACGTTGTCGGCCACGCAGGGGTGGTAGCTGCCCAGCACCGGGCCGAGATCCTGTACCCGCCGCGCGCCTTCGGCGATGCACTGCTTGTAGAAGTCGTAGCCGAACAGGTTGACACCGTAGGAACCCGCCAGGTCGTGGAAGACGTTGCCATCCAGATCGGTCACGGTGACGCCCTGGGTCGACTGCACCACGCTGCCGGCCTGCAGATGGTCGCGCAAAACCGGGCTGAACTGGAACGGTACGCGGTAGGCGCTGGTGAACTGCAGATCCGGCAGGCCCTCGCGCAGCGCCTGCGTGGCGGCGGTGGACCGGGGGAAACGTGCGGCATACAGCTGTTCCAGCCGCTGCAGCCCCGCCCGGCGCCGCGCCACGACCTCTGCGGTGGCGCCATCGGCGCCGAAGAACGCGTCTTCATCGTAGGCGTAGCCGGGAATCCACGACGCCACGCGCCGCGCCATCCGCGCATGCCCGGCCAGCGACGGCTGCTTGGCGCGCGACAGCGCGAGCCGCTGGACCAGCCGGGGGGTGGTGGCCGCGAGCGCGGCCAGCCCCATGGCCGAAAGTACCCAGATGGAATCCATGTGTTGCCCGATCCTCGTGTGGTGAATGCAATGCCCCCTTGTAGCTTTCCGAGTTGACAACCGTATGAACAGGCTTCCTGTCCCCCGTTTGCGCGCGCTGCGCGACC
>DASWYJ010000098.1:0-10230 GCA_036405035.1 Burkholderiaceae bacterium | reverse complement strand
TTTCCGCCCTGTGGTGTCCTCTGGCCCGGGCGGCGGACACCTACACCGCCGATGCCGACCACACCTTTGCCAGCTTTGCGTTCGACCACCTGGGCTACAGCCAGCAGCGGGGGCGCTTCGACACAGTGCGGGCAACGGTGCAGCTGGACACTGAGAACCGGACCGGGTCGGTGCAGGTGGTGATCGATGTGGCGTCGATCAGCACCGGCTCCGCCGCATTCAACCAGACCCTGCTCGGCAGTGCCTTCTTCGATGCCGCACAGTTCCCCGACATGCGCTTCAGCGGAACAGAACTGGCCTTCGACAAGTTCGACCGCATCGAGCGCATTGCGGGGGAACTGACCATCAAAGGCATCACCCGGCAAGTCACGCTGCGGGTCAGCCATTTCCATTGCATGGTGCATCCGCTGCTGCGCCGCCAGGCCTGCGGTGCGAATGCCGATGCCACCATCCGCCGCAGCGATTTCGGGCTCGGCAAGTTCGCGCCGCTGGTGGGCGACACCGTGACGATCACGATCGCCATCGAGGCCCTGCGGAGCACCCCCTGAAGCGCGGACACAGCAGGCGCGCGCCGTCACACCTCCAGCAGGGTGCACAGCGCGGCCAGGTCGGCGACATGGGGCGGCGCGGGCCGGTCGGCATGGGGCCAGGCAGTTCGGGTGCGGTTCACCCACACCGCCTGCATGCCGGCGGCATGGGCGCCCAGCACATCGGTGGCCACGTCGTCCCCGACATGGAGCACCGCGCTGGCCGGCAGCGCCAGCTGGCGCGCCGCCTCGTGGAAGATGCGCGGATCGGGCTTGGCCACACCAAACTGGGTGGCGCTCACGGCGGCCGCGAACTGCGCGCCCAAGCCCACCCGCACGATGTCGGCATTGCCATTGCTGAGCGCCACCAGCGGATAGCGGCGCACGAGGCGCTCCAGCGCCGGCGCCACATCGGCGTACAGCACCACCTGCTGGCGCGCAGCAAAGAACACATCGAACGCCGGTTCGGCCAGCGCCGGATCGTTGCCGGCCTGCTGCAGTGCCAGCCGGATCGACTCGCGCCGCATGGCGCTCAGGTCGTGGCGCAGATCGGGCCGCAAGGTGTCCATCTGGACACGGATGGCGCGCAACGCGGCGGGCGTGGCATACAGCGCCGCCGTGGCCGGCGCATGTTGCTGCAGCCAGTCGAGCAGCATTTCCTCGGCACGCACGATGGTGGGGACAATCGGCCAGAGGGTGTCATCCAGATCGAAGCTCAGGGCGCGTATCGGTGCGAGGTCCAGCATAGGTAGGGGAGAATACCAAGATGTCCCTGCTCCACCGTTTCGCACCCGAACCGCCCTTCACCCACGGGCAAACGCCCCGCACCGGCGTGCTGCTGTGCAACCTGGGTACCCCCAACGAACCCACGCCAGCGGCGCTGCGCCGCTACCTGGCCGAATTCCTCAGCGACCGGCGGGTGGTGGAAATCCCGGCGCCGCTGTGGTGGCTCATCCTGCACGGCATCATCCTGCGGGTGCGGCCCAAGAAATCGGCCGCAAAATACGCCAGCATCTGGACACCCGCAGGCTCCCCGCTGCGGGTCTGGACCGAAAAGCAGGCCGTGCTGCTGCGCGGCGCACTCGGTGAGCGAGGCCAGCCAGTGCTGGTGCGCCACGCGATGCGCTACGGCACGCCGTCCATCGCCACGCAGCTCAGTGCGCTGAAGGCCGACGGCGCCACCCGCATCCTCATTCTTTCGGCCTACCCGCAGTACTGCGGCGCCACCACCGCCAGCGTGTTCGACGCCGTGTACGCCTGGGCCGGCACGGTGCGTGCGGTGCCCGAGCTGCGCTTCGTCAACCACTACCACGACGATGCGGGCTACATCGATGCGCTGGCCCGGCGCGTCACCGCCCACTGGCAGGCCCAGGGCCGTGGCGACATGCTGGTGATGAGTTTCCACGGCGTGCCACAGCGCACGCTGCAACTGGGCGACCCCTACCACTGCGCGTGCTACAAGACCGCACGGCTGCTGGCCGAGCGGCTGGGGCTGCGCAAGGAGCAGTACCAAGTCACATTCCAGTCGCGCTTTGGCAGGGCCAAATGGCTGGAGCCGTACACCGAACCCACGCTGAAGGCGCTGGCCAAGGGCGGGCTGCAGCGGGTCGATGTGGTGTGCCCCGGCTTCACCAGCGATTGCCTGGAAACCCTGGAGGAAATCGCCATGGAAGCGCGCCAGGCCTTCATTTCCGCCGGTGGCAAGGAGTTCCATTACATCCCCTGCCTGAACGACAGCCCCGCCTGGATCAGCGCGCTGGCCGGCGTGGCTCAGCAGCACCTGGCCGGCTGGCCCGCCACGCCCCCCACCCCCACCGCGCTGCAGGCCAGCCGCGACCAGGCGGTGGCCCGCGGCGCACGCCACTGAAACAGCTACCCGAACACCATGGAAGGCCTTCGCATCGATAAATGGCTGTGGGCTGCACGGTTCTTCAAGACCCGCTCGCTGGCCACCGATGAAATCACCAAGGGGCGGGTCGCGGTGAATGGCCAGCCCGCCAAGCCCTCGCGCGAAATCCGGCTGGGCGACACCGTGGTGCTGCGGCAGGGCGAGGTGGTGCGCACCGTGCGCGTGCAGGGGCTCAGCGGCGTGCGCGGCCCGGCCCCGACCGCACAGCTGCTGTACGCCGAGACCGCGGAGAGCCAGCGCCTGCGGGCCGAGGCAGCCGAGCAGCGGCGCTTTGCCCGCGAGCCCGCCCATGCCATTACCCAGGGCCGCCCCACCAAGCGCGACCGCCGGGCACTCGACGGCACCGCCGGCTGGGGCGAGCGCTGGAGTGCCAGCGTCGACGATGGCAGCTAGTCTCGCCTTGCCGAATGCTATTTAATAAATAGCAAACAATCGAACAAACACGCTGGCCACAGGCCATTTTTTCTACAAATATACCCGTCAGAAGCGCAAAAACCGCCTGGAAGCAGTTTTTGCAGGGGTTCCACGCGGCGTATCAGTTCAGCGCGAACTTCTTGCCGTCCTTGTAGACGTAGAGCGTGATGGCCGGGTTCTTCAATTCGCCGTTGGGCTCGAACACGATCTTGGTCGTCACGCCGGTGATGTTGGTCTCGATGATCTTGGGGATGTACACCTTGGGATCGACCGAGTTGGCCCGCTTCATCGCATCGATCAGCACGAAGGTGGCGTCGTAGGTGTAGGGGCTGTAGATCTGGAACTGGCTCGGATACTTGGCTTCGTAGCGCTTGCGCCAGGCTTCGCCACCGGGCATCTTCTTCAGCGAGGCACCGCCCTCGGCGCACACCACGTTGTCCAGCGTCTTGGCGCCGCCGGAGAGCTTGGCGATCTCGGTGGTACAGATGCCGTCGCCACCGAAGAACTTGACCTTGCCCATGCCGAGCTGCTGCAGCTGGCGCAGCATGGCGCCGGCCTGTGCATCCATGCCACCGTAGAAGATGCCGTCGGGCTTCTTGGCCTTGATGGCGGTCAGGATCGCCATGAAATCGGTGGCCTTGTCATTGGTGAACTGCTCGTCCACCACCGTCAGCCCCTTGGTGACGGCGGTGGTCTTGAAGACCTCGGCCACGCCCTTGCCGTAGGCGGTGCGGTCGTCGATGACAGCGACCCGCTTGAGCTTGAGCGCGTCTGCCGCATAGAAGGCCAGGCCGGCACCCAGCGCCTTGTCGTTGGCAATGATGCGGTAGGTGGTCTTGTAGCCGGGCTTGGTCAGGTCGGGGTTGGTGGCTGCGCCAGTGACGTGCGGGATGCCGCAGTCGTTGTAGATCTTGGAGGCCGGAATGGTGGTGCCCGAGTTCAGGTGGCCGACCACGCCCGCCACCTTCGAGTCGCACAGCTTGTTCGCCACGGCCGTGCCCTGCTTGGGATCGGCGGCGTCGTCTTCGGCCTGGATCTCGAACTTGATCTTCTTGCCGCCGATGACCGGGTTGGTGGCATTGATGTCGTCCAGCGCCATCCGCACGCCGTTTTCGTTGTCCTTGCCGTAGTGCGCCTGCGCGCCGGACAGCGGTGCCACGTGGCCGATCTTGACCACTTGCACATCCTGCGCGGAAACCGCGGCAGCCATGCCAGCCAGGGTGGCGGCAACCATCAGGGTCATCTTCATTTGCATCGAAGTCCTCCAGTGTCGGGGTTGTAAGCGGGTACGGGGCTGATTATGGACGCGAAGGCTGCGGCCATCACTCTATTTTGATTCAAGTTCCTGGGCCACCGCGTCATTCACGGCCTGCCGCACCAGCGCCTCGATCTCGTCACGCAGCCGCGGCATCATGGCCTGAACCTGCTCTTGCACGAGCTGTGCCAGCGCGGTGCGCATGCGCCGCTCCAGTGCCAGGTCCACCCGCTGCAGGATGCGCTGCACCACCGGCTCCTCAATGCCTTCCCAATGCGCCTGCGCCGGTACCGGGCGCACCACCGGCTCCACCACCTCGGTCAGCGTGGGCACGAAACGCGGTGGATTGCGGCTGCTCATGCGGTGGACCCGGCGGCAAGATCGTGCCGCGTGATCGCATAGCCGCGCTGCGCATAGTGCTTCCAGCGCTGGCGCGCGGTCTGGCGGTCGTCATCCTGCTGGCCCACCACCTCGATCAGGCGTTCGAACTTCTCGAAACCCTGGGGAAGCCCGTGCCCGAGATTGACCGCCACCGCATGCGCGGGCGCCGTGGCCAGCGAATCGGCCAGCACCACGGGGGATGCGGCCAGCATCCGGGCCGGCGCATGGGCCGTGCAGTGGGGCAGGAAATCGAGCTGCGAAAAGGTCCACAGCGTGCGGTCCAGCGCCTCCAGCACGGCGGGCTCGGCCGTCACCACCGTGCGCAGGCCGCGGTTGCAGGCCTTGCGCAACAGCCGGCAGGCGTAGACCAGCTTGTCGGGCGCGTTGAAATGGAACTCGATGGCGGTCATTTCGCCGGTGGCGTTTTGCTGGTCTTGCGCGGCGTCTTGCGTGCTGCCGGCGCTGGCGCAGTGGCCTGCTGCGCCAGCAGGTAGTGCACCAGCAGCGGCACCGGCCGCCCCGTTGCCCCCTTGGCCGCGCCACTCTTCCAGGCCGTGCCGGCGATGTCGAGGTGGGCCCAGCGCAGCTTGCCGGTGAAGCGCTGCAGGAACTTGGCGGCCGTAACGGCACCCGCCATGCGGCCCGCAATGTTGGCCACATCGGCGAAGTTGGATTTCAGGCCTTCGGCGTATTCGTCATCGAGCGGCATGCGCCAGCAGGGATCGAGCGCGGCCTCGCCGGCTGCTTGCAGCGCCTCGGCCAGCGCATCATCGGCCGAGAACAGGCCGCTGCGCACTGCGCCCAGCGCCACCACGCAGGCGCCCGTGAGGGTGGCGATGTCAATCACCGCACGGGGCTTGAAGCGCTCGGCGTAGGTCAGGGCATCACACAGGATGAGCCGGCCTTCGGCGTCGGTGTTGAGCACCTCGATGGTCTGCCCGCTCATGCTGGTGACCACATCGCCCGGCTTGAGGGCCCGGCCATCCGGCATGTTCTCGCACGACGGGATGAGCCCCACCACATTGAGCGCCGGTCGCAGTTCGGCCAGCGCCTTGAACACACCGAGCACGCTGGCGGCGCCACCCATGTCGTACTTCATTTCATCCATCTCGCCCGCCGGCTTGATCGAGATGCCACCGGTATCGAAAGTGATGCCCTTGCCCACCAGCACCACCGGCGCCTCGGTCTTGGCCGCACCGCTGTAGCGCAGCACGATGAAGCGCAGCGGCTCCTCCGAACCCCTGGCCACCGCCATGAAAGAACCCATGCCGAGCTTGGCGACTTCACGCGGGCCGAGGATTTCGGCCTTGATACCCGGCAGCTTGCCCAGTGCAGAGGCAGCACCAGCCAGCAGGGTGGGCGTGGCGTGGTTCGCCGGGCGGTTCGCCCATTCGCGCGCCAGCTCCACGCCGGCCAGGGTGGCCGTCGCAGCCGCCAGCGCCGCCTTCAGTGCCGGCGCATCCGGCACGCCCAGCACCAGCTGGCGCAGCGCACGCGGGTCAGCCTTGGGCTTGGTGGTGGTGTAGACGTAACTCGCATCGGCTGCAGCCAGCACGGCCGCCTGCACCACCACAGCATTGCATTGGGCCAGCGCCCCCAGGTGCAGCACCAGCCGGGCCACCTTGGCCGCCTTCAATGAAGCCACGGCAGCCGCAACCCCGGCGCGCACCTGCCGCGCACTGCCATCCCCCACACCGGCAAACACCACACGGGTGGCCGCAGCGGCGGCAGCATTGCGGTAACTCGGCAGCAGCCGCCCGGGCTTGGCCTCGAAATCGCCCGCCTTCAGCGCCGCGGCCAGCAAAGCCGGCAAGGCGCCCTCTTCCGGCTGGAAGCGATCGTCCACCAACACCACCAGCGCATCGCATTTTTCGCTGGCCAGACGGCTCCAGCCCAGGGTTTTGAGTTCGACGTTCATAATTCGGGTTCTTTCGGTCTTTAGATGTTATTCCATTCTTCCATTCGCAAGGAGCTGGCGCGGACATTCGGCGCCACGCTGGTGGTGCTGGTCACCATCGTGATGTCGATGGTGCTGATCCGCACGCTGGGCCAGGCCACCAAAGGCTCTGTCAGCCCGCAGGACGTGATGCTGGTGATGGGCTATACCGTGCTGGGCTACATGCCCACCATCCTCACGCTGTCGCTGTTCATCGCGATCGTGGGCTCACTGTCGCGCATGTACCGCGACAGTGAAATGGTGATCTGGTTCGCCAGCGGCCGCGGGCTGGCCGGTTTTCTCGGGCCGCTGCTGCGTTTCGCCTGGCCGGTGCTGGCGGTCATTGCGGCCTTTGCACTGCTCGTCTGGCCCTGGACCAACCAGCAGACCCAGGAGCTGCGCGACCGCTACGAACGCCGCAGCGACCTCGACCGGGTGGCGCCTGGCCAGTTCCAGGAGTCGGCCAGCGGCAACCGCGTGTTCTTCATCGACAAGGATCTCGCCACCGGTGGCAACAGCAGGAATGTGTTCATCTCGACCACGGAACGCGGCAAGGAAACCATCACTTCTGCGCAGAGCGGCCGCATCCAGATCGAGGGCCGTGACCGGTTCCTGATGCTGAGCAACGGCCAGCGCATGGAAGTCACCGTGGGGCAGCCCGGCATCAAGCTCAGCGAATTTGCCGAATACAGCACCCGCGTGGGCACCACCAGCGGCGGCACGCCCGACGAACTGCCGGTACGGGCCAAGTCCACCCGCCAGCTGACGCAAGACCCCACCCGGGTTCACCTGGGTGAACTGGCATGGCGGATCGGGCTGGCGCTGGCGGGGCTGAACTTCGTCGTGATTGCGCTGGTGCTGTCCAGCGTCAACCCACGGGCCGGCCGCACCGGCGGCCTGATCTTCGCGCTGTTCACGTTCGTGGTCTATTACAACCTGATCAACCTCGGCCAGAACTGGATCGGCAATGGCCGGGCCAGCTTTGCAGGCTTCATGCTGGCCTTGCACGGCGGCGCGCTGCTGCTGGGCTTGGCATGGCTGGCCAAGCGGCACCAGCAGTGGTCGCTGCGCTCGCTGCTGTCATCGCGGCGCGCCGGCACGGGAGCGGGCAACCGATGAAAACCATTCGCCGCCTGATCTATGGCGAAGTGCTCGCGGCCTTCGGCTTTGTCACGCTGGGCTTCCTGGCGCTGTTCTTCTTCTTCGACTTCGTCGACGAGATGCAGGACATCGGCCGCAACTCGGTCAACGGGGCCTACCAGTTCCGCCATGCCCTGCTGTACGTGGGCCTGCGCATCCCGACCCACCTGTATGAACTGATGCCGATCGCGGTGCTGATCGGCACCATTTTCGTGATGGCCCGGCTGGCGCAAAGCTCGGAATACACCATTCTGCGCACCAGCGGTCTGGGGCCCTGGCGTGCGCTGCGCATGCTGCTGGGCCTGGGGCTGGTTTTCGTGGTGGTGACCTTCGCCATCGGCGACTATGTGGCACCACTGACCGAGCGCAGCGCGCAGTTGCTCAAGGCCCGGTTCCAGGGGCGCATCACGGTCGGGCAGACGGGTGCCTGGCTCAAGGAGAAAAAGCCCGGCGGCACCTATGCGGCCAATGTGCGCGCGTTGTCGCCCGAAGGCGACATGCGGGGCGTGCGCGTGTTCGAGTTTGACAACCAGGGTTTCCTGACCGCCATGACGCAGGCCGATCTGGCGCGGTTCACCGAAGACGACGCCTGGACCATGGAAAAAGTCAGCCGCAGCGAGTTTTCACGTCCTGGCAGCGACCGCGCCAGCGTGACCCGTACCGAACTGCCGAGCTTCCGCCTGCCCACGGAAATCTCTGCAGAAATGGTGTCGGTAGCCCTGCTGCGGCCCGACCGCATGGGCACGGTCGACCTGTTCCAGTACATCCAGCACCTGGAGGCCAACGGCCAGCGCGCGCAGCGCTACGAGATCGAGTTCTGGCGCAAGGTGTTCTATCCGCTGAGCTGTGTGGTGATGGTGGTGCTGGCGCTGCCGTTCGCCTACCTGCATTTCCGCAGCGGAGGCATCATGGCCTACGTGTTTGGCGGTGTGATGGTCGGCATCAGCTTCTTCCTGCTCAACAACGTGTTCGGCTACATCGGCAACCTGCGCAACTGGGAGCCCTGGCTGGCCGCGGCGGCGCCGGGCCTGCTGTACGTGTGGCTTTCGCTGGGCGCGTTTGGCTGGCTGGTGCTGAGGCGCTAGGGCCTGTTCACACTATTTTTACCAGATGCGTTGCGAGTCAAAAAGGCCTGATGCAAGGCGCAAAACGCCGCCGGGGTGGCACCCCGGCAAGGCTTTGCAACACCGCAGCTGGCCTTTTTGGCCGCAACCCTTCGGGAATGGGGTTCAAACAGCGCCACTCGGCGTTGCGCTCCTAGGCACGGCTTCAAGCCTTGCCGTCGTCCCGCGCCTTGATTGGCGCTGTTTGAACCCCATTCGCACTGGTAAAAATAGTGTGAACAGGCCCTGACCATGCCGGACCACGCGATCGTCCTGTTCGCCCACGGGTCGCGCGACCCGCTCTGGCACCAGCCGATGGAAGCCGTGGCGGACCGCATCCGCACGCGCGAGGCCGGCATTACCGTGGCCTGCGCCTACCTCGAGTTGAGCCCCCCCGACCTGCCCGGCTGCGTGGCTGGCCTGGTTGCCGCGGGCACCCTGTCCATTCGCGTGGTGCCGATGTTCCTCGGGGTCGGCCGGCATGCCCAGGAAGACCTGCCCCAGATCATGGCCACGCTGCGCACCACCTACCCCGCTGTGGCGTTTGAGCTACTGCCGGCTGTGGGAGAAGACCCCCGGCTGATCGAAACCCTGGCCCATATCGCCATTTCATAGACTTGTATTGCATAATGATTCAAGTTGTTATCTTGAATCAATATATATAACAAGCCATGAATCTCCACCAATTCCGTTTCGTGCAGGAAGCCGCACGCCGCAACCTCAATCTGACCGAGGCAGCGAAGGCGCTGCACACCTCGCAGCCCGGGGTATCCAAGGCCATCATCGAGCTGGAGGAGGAACTGGGCGTGGAAATCTTCGCGCGGCACGGCAAGCGGCTCAAGCGCATCACCGAGCCGGGCCAGCACGTGCTGAAAAGCATCGAGCTCATCATGCGCGAGGTGGGCAACCTCAAACGCATCGGTGAGCAGTTCAGCGCGCAGGACAGCGGCACGCTCTCCATTGCCACCACCCACACCCAGGCCCGCTACGTGCTGCCGGTTCCCGTGGCCAGGCTGCGCGAGGCGTTCCCCAAGGTCAACGTGAGCCTGCATCAGGGCGCACCCGACCAGGTGGCGCGGATGCTGATCGACGAGATCGCCGAAATCGGCATCGCCACCGAATCGCTGTCCAACTACCCCGAACTGGTGACACTCCCCTGCTACGAATGGCAACACATGCTGGTGTTGCCGGTCGACCACCCGCTCACCAGCAAGGAGCGCGTCACGCTGGAGGACATCGCGCAGGAGCCGCTGATCACCTACCACCCGTCCTTCACCGGCCGCACCCGGATCGACCAGGCCTTTGCCGCGCGCAAGCTGGAGCCCCGCATCGCGCTCGAAGCCATCGACTCGGACGTGATCAAGACCTATGTGCGGCTGGGCCTCGGCGTGGGCATCGTGGCCGAGATGGCCGTGCGCGACGATGGCACCAACACCGACTTGGTGAATCGCCCCGTGGGCAACCTGTTTGGGCAGAACGTGACCCGCGTGGCCTTCAAGCGCGGCGCCTACCTGCGCAATTTTGTCTATACCTTTGCCGAGCTGCTGGGCGACCGGCTCGACCGC
>DASWYJ010000097.1:0-8594 GCA_036405035.1 Burkholderiaceae bacterium | reverse complement strand
TCCGCCCCGGGTTCATGGTGCCTTGCGGGTCCAGTGCGGCCTTGATGGCCCGCATCATCGCCAGCGCTTCCGGCGCCTTGTAATGCTCCAGTTCCTGCACCTTGAGCGCACCCACGCCGTGTTCGGCCGAGAAGCTGCCGCCGTGGCGGGCCACCGCGTCATAGACCAGCGCGTTCACCGGCGCTTCGTGGTGCTGCAGGAACAGCGCCGGGTCACTGCCCTCGGGTGCCTGCACGTTGTAGTGCAGGTTGCCGTCGCCGAGGTGGCCGAAGTTCACCAGCCGCACGCCGGGGATGGCATGGGCCAGCAGCGCATCGGCCTCCGCGCAGAACACGGGGATGTGGGAGACGGGCAGGGCGATGTCGTGCTTGATGTTCAGGCCTTCCTGCGCCTGCGCCAGCGGAATGCTCTCGCGGATGTGCCAGAGCTGCTGGGCCTGCGCCAGGCTTTCGGCCACCACCGCGTCGCTGATGCAGCCAGCATCCAGCGCGGTGGACAGCAGCGCCTCGAAGCGCTCCCGGGCGTGCGCCTCGGATTCGCTGTCGGCGTTTTCCAGCAGCACGGCGTAACTGCCGGCCGGCGCCTGCGCAAACGGCACCCGCAACTGCGGCGTGTGGCGGCGCACCAGCTGCAGCGCCACCGTGCCCATCACCTCGAAACCGGTCAGGCTGGCGCCCAGGTAGCGGTGCGCCAGGCCCAGCAACTGCACCGCATGCGCCAGCGACGGCACGCGGGCCCAGGCCGTGAGCGTGGCGGCGGGCTGGGGAAAGAGCTTCAGTGTGGCGGCGGTGATGATGCCCAGCGTGCCTTCGCTGCCAATGAGCAGGTGCTTCAGGTCGTAGCCGGTGTTGTCCTTGCGCAGGCCGCCCAGGCCATTCCACACCGTGCCCTGCGGCGTGACCACTTCCAGCCCCAGGCAGAGGTCGCGCGCATTGCCGTAGCGCAGCACCTGCGTACCCCCGGCATTGGTGGCGAGGTTGCCGCCAATGGTGCAGCTGCCTTCGGCGGCCAGGCTCAGCGGAAACAGCAGGCCGGCACCGGCGGCGGCCTGCTGCACGGCCTGCAGAATGCAGCCGGCTTCCACAGTGAGCGTGAGGTTGTCGGCATCGATGTGCCGCACCGCCTGCATGCGCTGCAGGCTGAGCACGATCTGCGTGCCGCTGGTGTCGGGCGTGGCGCCACCCACCAGCCCGGTGTTGCCACCCTGGGGCACGATGGACACGCCCGCTGCGGCACAGGCAGCGACCACGCTTGCTACTTCCTTGGTAGCGCCCGGCTGAACAACGGCGCTGGCCCGGCCCTGAAAACGCTTGCGCCAGTCGATTTCCCAGGCGCTGAGGTCGCCACCGGTTCGCACATGGGCGGAGCCGACGATCTGGCGCAACTGGTCGAGCAGCGCGACCGGGCTGTGCATGGGAGCGTCAGGCGGCGGTGGAGGGGGCGGCTGCGCGGGCGCTCTTGAGCCGCACCCGCACATGCAGCGCGCAGGCGGCAAACAGCACCAGGCACAGCAGCACCTCCAGCATCGCGTAGTAGGAGCTGGGCGCGCGGTCGCTGGTGGCGCGCACCACGCCTTCGGTGAAGTACACCCACACCAGCAGGCTGACCCAGCGGTAGGTGTACATGCGGTTCTTCAGCAGGCCGGCCAGCGGAATGCACAGCGGCAGCACTTTCAGCGCCAGCAGCGAGCCGCCGGGGCGCACCGGGGCGAGCACCATTTCCCAGGCCAGCCCGAGCACGATCAGCCCGATCAGGCTGCCCACCGAGAGCCAGCGGGTGAGGGCCACGGCGGGCGGAACGGCGGGGGCGGCGGAGCCTGCGGGGGCGATAGGGTTCATGGCGGTGGCATCATAGCCGCGATGAACATTCCCGCACGATGGCACGCGATGCTGCACGACCTGTCGCGTGAGCTGGCGCGTTTTCCCTGGAAAACCACGCTGCACACGCTGCACGAGCGTTTCCGCGAAGACCGGCTGGGCCTGACCGCCAGCAGCCTCACCTTCACCACCAGCATCGCGCTGGTGCCATTTTTCACCGTGGCGCTGGCGCTGTTCACCGCCTTCCCGATGTTCGCCAAGCTGCAGACCTCGGTGCAGGACTGGCTGATCCAGAGCCTGATTCCCGACAACATCGCGCGCCAGGTGCTGGGCTACCTGACGCAGTTCGCCGGCAAGGCCAGCAAGCTCGGCGTGGCCGGTCTGGCGATCCTGCTGGCCACCGCGCTGTCGCTGATCCTCACCATCGACAAGACCCTCAACAGCATCTGGCGCGTGCGCAAGCAGCGGCCGCTGCCGCAGCGGGTGCTGATCTACTGGGCCGCCATCACGCTCGGGCCGCTGGCGCTGGGCGCCAGCCTGGCGCTCACCTCGTATGCCATTTCGGCCTCGCGCGGCGTGGTGGGGGTGATGCCGGGCGGCGTGCGTTTCCTGCTCGATGTGGTGGAGTTCATCCTGCTGGCCGCCGGCACGGCCGCGCTCTACCGCTACGTGCCCAACACCTACGTGAAATGGAACCACGCCTGGGCGGGCGGCCTCTTTGTTTCCACCGGCATCGAGCTGGCGAAGAAGCTGCTGGCGGTGTACCTCAGCTCCGTGCCCACCTATTCGGCGGTGTACGGCACCTTTGCCACGCTGCCCATCCTGCTGGTGTGGATCTACCTGGCCTGGGTGATCGTGCTGCTGGGCGCGGTGATTGCCGCCTACCTGCCCATCCTGATGGCCGGGGTGGTGCGGCGCGGCACCAGCCATGGCTGGCAGTTCCAGCTCGCCGTCGAGGTGCTGCAGCAGCTGCACCGGGCGCAGGGCACAGCGGCCCGGGGTCTGAACCTGACCCAGCTGGTGCAGGCGCTGCAGGTGGACGCGCTGCAGCTGGAGCCGGTGCTGGAAACCTTGGCTGCGCTCGACTGGATACAGCAGCTCAGCGAGCTGCAGACCACGGATGACGCGCGCTACGTGCTGCTGGCCAACCCCGACACCACCCCGCTTGCGCCGCTGGCGGAGCGTTTGCTGCTGCAACCGGCCGCTTCCATTGAAAATGTGTGGAAAAACAGCCGCTGGCCAGCGCTGCTGCTGCGTGATGCGCTATGAATAGCGGAGCAAATGGGTGCCCGCTCAGAGCGAAATGCGGCCAGCCCAGATGTCGCGGTACATCACCCAGTCGCCCATGAAGCTGTACAGCGGGCGTTGGAACGAGGCGGGCCGGTTTTTCTCGAACGCGAAGTGGCCGAGCCACGCAAAACCGTAGCCGCACAACAGCCCGTACAGCACAAACACTGGCTGGCGCAGCACCAGCGCGGCGGCCAGGCAGGCCAGTGCCAGCGTGGAGCCGGCGAAATGCAGCCGGCGGCAGGTGCGGTTGTTGTGCTCGCTCAGGTAGAACGGGTAGAACTCGGCAAAGCTTTTGAAATCACGGGCGTGGCTGGCTTGCATGGTGTCTCCTTGGCGGGCCTGTTTCGGTTGTAGGCCAAAGCCGGCGGCCTTGCAAGCACCGGCGCGTCAGCACGCTTCCAAGAAGGCTTTCAGCGCGAACAGCACGCCATCGGGCGCCTCGGTCATCAGCGAATGGCCGGCCTGCAGCCGCACCACCCGGCCCTGCCGGGCCTGGGCCACCAGGGGCTGCGCGGCCTTGGGCGGTGTCATCTGGTCGTTGTCGCCCAGGATGAACAGCACCGGGCAGGCCACCTGGGCCATGGCCGCTTCGCCACCCCGGTAGTCGTCGCAGGCCTTGAAGCCGGTGTGGAACACGTTCACCTGCGTGTTGCTGGCCAGCACCCGGCGCATCAGCGCCCGCGAACCACCATACAGCCAGGTGCCCGGCCCCAGCGCCGAAGGGGGCGGTGCCAGCATCGAATGCGAGAAGGTATTCACCATGTCGATGGCCTGCATCGGCGCGCTCACCGAGGCCTCCAGCAGCGCCGGCGACACCCGCATCGGCGACGCCGTGCCCACCATCGCCAGGTGGCTGATGCGCCCGGGCGCCCGCCCGGCAGCTGCCACCGCGATCAGCGAGCCAAAGCTGTGGCCCACCAGCGCGGCCTGCTGCACGCCTGCGGCGTCGAGCAGGTCGAGTACCCACTGCGCGCCTTCCTCGACCGAACGCGGCGGCTCACCCGCGCTGCGGCCGTGGCCCGGCAGGTCGATGGCCAGCACGTTCCAGCCGTGGTGGGCGAGGTAGCGGCTTTGCAGGATCCACACGCTGTGGTCGTTGAGCACGCCGTGGATGAACACCAGCGTGGGCTTGGCGGCGTCGAAGGGTTTGCCACCGGTGTAGGCGTAGGTGGCGTGGCCGTGCACGGTGAGGTTCATGCTGCCGCCCCCGCACCCATCTTTTCCGCGGCCTTCAGCGCGCGCTTCAGGTCGTCGATCAGGTCGGCCGGGTCTTCGAGCCCGATGGACAGCCGGATCGTGCCCTGCGAAATGCCCGCACCGGCCAGCGCCGCGTCGTCCATGCGGAAGTGGGTGGTGCTGGCCGGGTGGATCACCAGGCTGCGGCAGTCGCCCACGTTGGCGAGGTGGCTGAAGACCTTGAGGGTTTCGATGAACTTCTTGCCCTGCTCGCGGCTGCCGTTGATGTCGAAGCTGAACACCGAGCCCGCGCCCTTGGGCAGCAGCTTCTGCGCCAGCGCGTGGCTGGGGTGGCTTGCCAGCAGCGGGTGGCCGACCCGGCCCACAAAGGGCTGGCTGGCGAGGAATTCCACCACCTTGGCGGTGTTCTCCATGTGGCGTGCCATGCGCAGCGGCAGCGTCTCGATGCCCTGCAGGATCAGCCAGGCGGTGTGCGGGCTCATGCAGGCGCCGAAATCGCGCAGGCCCTCGCGGCGCGCGCGCAGCAGGAAGGCGCCCACGGTGCTTTCCTCGCTGAATACCATGTTGTGAAAGCCGTCGTAGGGCGCGGAGAGTTCGGCAAAGCGGCCGGCGGCGCGCGGGCCATCCCAGTCGAAGCTGCCGCCATCGACCACGATGCCGCCGATCACCGTGCCGTGGCCGCTCAGGAACTTGGTGGCCGAGTGGTAGACCAGATCCGCGCCCAGCGCCAGCGGCTGCATCAGGTAAGGGGAGGTGAGGGTGGAATCCACCAGTAACGGCACACCGGCCTCGCGGGCGATGCCGGCCACCGTGGGAATGTCCAGCACGTCCAGCCCCGGGTTGCCCACGGTTTCACCGAACAGCAGCTTGGTGGTGGGCCGGATGGCCGCGCGCCAGCCGTCGATGTCGTGCGGCTTCACGAAGGTGGTGTCGATGCCGAAGCGGCGCAGGGTGTAGTGCAGCAGGTTCTGCGAACCGCCGTACAGCGCGGTGCTCGCCACGATGTGGCTGCCCGCGCCCATCAGCGTGGCAATCGCCAGGTGCAGCGCGGCCTGGCCGCTGGCGGTGGCAATGGCACCAATGCCGCCTTCAAGCGCCGCCACCCGCTGCTCCAGCACCGCGTTGGTCGGGTTGCTGATGCGGCTGTAGACATGGCCGGAGCGCTCCAGGTTGAACAGCGCGGCGGCATGGTCGCTCGATTCGAAGACGAACGAGGTGCTGAGGTGGATGGGCACGGCGCGGGCGCCGGTGGTGGGGTCGGGTGCGGCACCTGCGTGCAGCGCCAGCGTGTCAAAACCGGGGTCTGAATAACCGGGCATGGGGGTGTCTCCGAACGGCGGGGGCGGGGCCTGCGGGCTTGACCCGCATGCCATATGGGCGTTGAATCAATATTGTGGGCTATATTTGCAGCACACCACCCCACGCCCCGTCGCGCAGGGGTCATCCAGACAGAGGAGGAAGCACATGAAAGTCATCGACATCCTGCGCGTGAAGGGCAACACCCTGTACACCGCCAATCCCGACCAGCCGCTGATGCAGGCGGTGCAGTTGATGGCCGAAAAGGACATCGGCTCGCTGGTGGTGATGGACCACGGCGACCTGGTGGGCATGCTGACCTTCCGCGAAGTGATCCAGCAGGTGGTGAAGAACGGCGGCGCCATCGGCACCACCATCGTCCGCACCGCGATGGACGACGCGCCCCTGACCTGCACCTCCGAGACCGAGCTCGACGAAGTGCGCCGCATGATGCTGGAGCGCCATGCCCGCTACATGCCGGTGATGAACCAGCGCATGCTGATGGGCGTGATCAGCTTCTACGACGTGGCCAAGGCCGTGGTCGACAGCCAGAACTTCGAGAACAAGATGCTCAAGGCCTACATCCGCGACTGGCCGGCCGAAAGCGAGAACGAGGCCCCCCAGGCCTGAGGCCACCACCCGCCAGCGGCCGCTCAGGCTGCGTTGGCGTGCACCACTTCCCGCAGCCGCGGGTAGATCTGCTGGTTCCACTTGCGGCCGCTGAACACGCCGTAGTGGCCCACGCCCACCTGGATGTGGTGGGTTTTCAGGTAGGGCCGGATGCTGGTGCACAAATCCTGCGCGGCCACCGTCTGGCCTACCGCGCAGATGTCATCACGCTCCCCCTCCACCGTGAACAATGCCGTGCGGCGAATGGCGCCGGGGTTCACCGTGCGGCCGCGGTACTGCAGCGCACCCCGGGCCAGGTCGTAGGTCTGGAAGACCTTTTCCACCGTTTCCAGGTAGAACTCGGCCGGCAGGTCGTTCACGGCCAGGTATTCGTCGTAGAACACGCGGATCACGTCGGCCTTGGCAATGTCGCCCTGCACCAGGTGGTGGTACAGGTCCTCGAACGACTTCTTGTGGCGCTCCAGGTTCATGCTCAGGAAGGCGCTGAGCTGCACAAAACCTGGGTACACCCGGCGCATGTAGCCCGCATGCGGCGGTGGCACATGGCTGATGAGGTTTTTTTCGAACCAGGAAATCGGCTTGCTCGTGGCCAGCGTGTTGACGCCGGTGGGGTTGACCCGGCAGTCCACCGGCCCGGCCATCAGCGTCAGGCTGCGCGGCGTGGCGGGGTGGTCGTCCTCGGCCATCAATGCAACCGCGGCGAGCGCCGCCACGCAGGGCTGGCACACCGCCACGGCGTGCACACCAGGGCCCACTTCGGCGAGGAAACGCATCATGTATTCGATGTAGTCGTCGAGCGCAAAGACGCCGTTGCTCAGCCCCACGTCGCGGGCGTTGTGCCAATCGGTGATGTAGACGTCGTGGTCCTGCAGCAGCGTGCGCACGGTTTCGCGCAGCAGCGTGGCGAAGTGGCCGGACAGCGGCGCCATCAGCAGCAGCGGCGGCTGGCCGGTCACACCCTCCTTGCGGAAGTGCAGCAGCGTGCCAAAGGGCAGGGTGAGCACCTTTTCCTCGGCCACCGGGATGGACTGGCCATCCACCTCGACGGCCGTGATGCCGTAGGCCGGCCGGGTGTGGGTGAGCCGCAGGCGCGACATGACTTCGCAGGCCGCCGAGATCTTGCGCAGCAGCGAGCCTTCGGTCTGGCGCCACCACAGGGCCGGGCTGGCGTGCTGGGCGAACAGGCGCAGCGGAGAGGCCAGGTCCGAATGGGTCTGGTAGGCGTGGTAGAGCATGGGCCTCCTTGCAGGCGGTAACGGGCAGGGGGCTTGTGGCCCCGGTGCAGCAGCACAGGCAAGTTGTGGGCCAAGTTGTGGCGTGATGCACCGTACTGGCACAGCCCTTGCTCGAACACAGGGCACACCACAAAGGATTTCCATGGCCAAAGCCGTTCTCACCATCAGCAGCAAAAACTACGGCGCCTGGGCCTTGCGGGGCTGGCTGATGGCCCGCCTGGCCGGGCTGGACTTCACCGAAAAGGTGATTCCGCCGGACGATCCGGCGATGAAGGCCGAGATGCTGCTGCTGGCACCCTCCATGCTGGTGCCTTCGCTGCAGCACAACGGCATCAAGGTCTGGGACACGCTGGCCATTGGCGAGTACCTGCACGAGATCAAGCCCAAGGCGGGCCTGCTGCCGGCGGACGCCAAGGCGCGTGCCCATTGCCGCGCCATCTGCGGCGAAATGCACTCGGGTTTCAGTGCACTGCGCGGGGCGCTGCCGATGAACATCAAGGGCCACTACCCGAACTTCAAGGTGTGGTCGCGGGCGCAGGCCGATATCGACCGCGTGATCGCCATCTGGAAGGAATGCCTCGCGGCCTATGGCGGTGGCTACCTGTTCGGCAAGACGCCATGCATCGCCGATGCGATGTATGCACCGGTGGTGACCCGCTTCCTCACCTACGGCGTGCCGCTCGACAAGGTCTGCGCCGCCTATTGCCAGCGCATCATGGCACTGCCGGCGATGCAGGAATGGGTGGCGGCCGCCCAGCAGGAACCCGACGAAATCGACGAACTCGACGCCGAGTTCTGACCCTTCCCGTCATCCCCGCGCAGGCGGGGATCCAGGGCTTTCGAATTCGGTGGCAGCGGGCGCACTGGGTTCCCGCCTCCGCGGGAACGACGTTACTTCCAGGGGGTGGGGGCCGGGATGTCGCAGACGGGCTCAACATCAACGGTCTTGAAGTCCGCCGGCGACACGATCTCCAGGTATTCCATGTCGGGCGAGTAGTCGAACAGGTAATGGCGGATGCCCGGGCGCTGGTGCACCACGTCGCCGGCCTGTACCAGCGTTTCCTGGTCTTCGTACATGAACTTGGCCCAGCCCTTGACCATGATGACGATCTGGAACTCCGCCTCATGG
>DASWYJ010000096.1:0-11322 GCA_036405035.1 Burkholderiaceae bacterium | reverse complement strand
CTTCGGTGTGGAAGGCGCAGATTCCGCGGCCCTTGGTGGCGGCGATGGTGTCTTCCACAAAGCCCGATTCGTTGAGCGTGTCGGAATGGATGGCGACCTGCGTATCCGTGGCGTCGGCCACGTCCAGGCAGTTGCTGATGGCGGCGGGTGTGGTGCCCCAGTCCTCGTGCAGTTTCATGCCCACCACGCCGGCATTGATCTGCTCGTGCAGCGCAGCGGGCAGACTGGCATTGCCCTTGCCCAGAAAGGCCAGGTTCATCGGGAAGGCATCGGCCGCCTGCAGCATGCGGGCGATGTTCCACGGCCCGGGCGTGCAGGTGGTGGCAAAGGTGCCGGTGGCCGGGCCGGTGCCGCCGCCGAGCATGGTGGTGATGCCCGCCGCCAGCGCCTCTTCGATCTGCTGCGGGCAGATGAAGTGGATGTGCGAATCCATGCCGCCCGCGGTGACGATGTTGCCTTCGCAGCTGATGATCTCGGTGCCGGGGCCAATGACGATGTCCACCCCCGGTTGTACATCCGGGTTGCCGGCCTTGCCGATCTTGGCGATGCGGCCGTCCTTCAGGCCGATATCGGCCTTGACGATGCCCCAGTGGTCGAGGATCAGCGCGTTGGTCAGCACCGTGTCCACCGCACCTTGTTGCCTTGTCTGCTGGCTTTGTGCCATGCCGTCGCGGATGGTTTTGCCGCCGCCGAACTTCACTTCCTCGCCATACCCACCGGCGGCGAGCGTGTAGTCCCGTTCGACCTCGATGACCAGGCTGGTGTCGGCCAGCCGCACCCGGTCGCCCACGGTGGGGCCAAAAATCTCTGCGTAGGCGCGGCGTGCAATGGTGGCCATCACACGGGGCCCATCACGTCGCCGCGAAAACCGTACACCCTCCGGCTGCCGGAGAAATCCACCAGTTCCACCGTGCGCTGCTGGCCCGGCTCGAAACGTACCGCCGTGCCGGACGCAATATTCAGCCGCATGCCGCGTGCAGCGGCCCGGTCGAAGGTGAGTGCGCCATTGGTTTCGGCAAAGTGGTAGTGCGAGCCCACCTGCACGGGCCGGTCGGCGGTGTTGTGCACCACCACGCTCAGGGTGCGGCGGCCGGGGTTGAGCGCATGCGCACCCGGCTCGGCCAGCAGTTCACCGGGAATCATGGGTGGCCTTACTTGTTACTTGCGCGAGGCGAGCAGCAGCACCAGGGCGATTGCCAGCACGCCGAAGCCCCAGAGGTCGCTGGCATGCCAGTGCGGACCGGTCATGCCATGGCCATCATGGGCAAAAGTGGCTGTGGCCAGCGTCGTTGCTATCGCAGTTGCTATGTTTTTCATATTGATCCGCTGTGTCAGAGGATGGGCTGGTGCACCGTGACGAGCTTGGTGCCGTCGGGAAACGTGGCTTCGACCTGGATGTCGGGGATCATTTCGGCGATCCCGTCCATCACGTCGGCGCGGGTGAGGACGGCACGGCCTGCGCTCATCAGCTGCGCCACGGTCTGGCCGTCGCGTGCGCCTTCCATCACGGCGGCGCTGATGAGGGCCACGGCCTCCGGGTAGTTCAGTTTCAGGCCGCGCGCGCGGCGCCGCTCCGCCAGCAGCGCGGCGGTGAAGATCAGCAGCTTGTCTTTTTCTCTCGGGGTCAGTTCCATGGCCGCTCGTGGTGTCTGCGAATGATTATGCGGGATGTTGCCGGTCCGGCCATACGCCATTTGGCCCATGGGCCATGGCTGCGGCAGGTGGCGCAGGCACAATGCAGGCGCAGCCTCCCCACCCACCGTGACGCCCGCCAGCACCACCGCCACCGCTCCCCCGGGCGCGCCGCCCGCCGCCGAAGCGCCACAGCGCATCGTCAAGGTGCGGCGCGACTACAACTCCTGGGTGGGCAGCGAGACCATGGAAGACTACGCGCTGCGCTACACGCCGCAACGCTTCCGCAAATGGTCGGAATGGCGGGTTGCCAATACCGCGTTCGGCGCCGCGTCCTTCCTCATCCTGGAAGCCGTGGGCGCCACCCTGCTGGTGCAATACGGCTTCACCAATGCGGCGCTGGCCATCGTGGTGACCGGCCTCATCATCTTCCTGGCCGGTCTGCCCATCAGCATCTATGCGGCGCGCTACGGTGTGGACATGGATCTGCTGACCCGCGGTGCCGGTTTCGGCTACATCGGTTCCACCATCACGTCACTGATCTACGCCTCGTTCACCTTCATCTTCTTTGCGCTGGAGGCTGCCGTCATGGCCTACGCGCTGGAACTGGCGCTGGGCATTCCACCGAGCTGGGGCTACCTGGTGTGTGCGCTGGTGGTGGTGCCGCTGGTCACGCACGGGGTGTCGGTGATCAGCCGGCTGCAGATGTGGACCCAGCCGCTGTGGCTGGTCATGCTGGTGGTGCCCTTCGTCTACGTATTCAGCAAGGACCCGGGGGCTTTCGCCGGCATCACCGGCTACGTGGGCGACAAGGGCGGGCCGGGCTTTTCCCTGATGGGTTTTGGCGCGGCGCTCACCGTGGGCATTGCCCTCATCACCCAGATGGGCGAACAGGCCGACTACCTGCGCTTCATGCCCGCCCGCACCGCCACGACTGCCCGCCGCTGGTGGCTGGGGGTGCTGGCCGGCGGGCCGGGCTGGGTGATCCTGGGGGTGATCAAGATGCTGGGCGGCGCGCTGCTGGCGTTCCTCGCCATCAGCCACAGCGTGCCGGCCGACCGCGCCGTGGACCCGAACCAGATGTACCTGGCAGCCTACGAATACGTGTTTCCGCACTACGGATGGGCGGTGGCGGCCACCGCGCTGTTCGTGGTGGTGTCGCAGCTGAAGATCAACGTGACCAATGCCTACGCCGGCTCGCTGGCTTGGAGCAACTTCTTTTCGCGCCTGACCCACAGCCACCCCGGCCGGGTGGTCTGGGTGGTGTTCAATACGCTCATCGCCTTCATGCTGATGGAGATGAATGTGTTCCAGGCGCTGGGCGACGTGCTGGGGCTGTACTCCAACATCGCCATTGCCTGGATGATGGCGGTGGTGGCCGATCTGGTGGTCAACAAGCCGCTCGGCCTGTCGCCGCGCGGCATCGAGTTCAAGCGGGCCTATCTGTACGATGTCAATCCGGTGGGCGTGGGCGCGATGGGGCTGGCCTCGCTGTTGTCCATCACGGCCCACCTGGGTTTCCTGGGGCCGCAGGCGCAGGCGTTCTCGGCGCTGATTGCGCTCGGCACCGCCTTCGTGGCCGCACCGCTGATTGCGTGGGCCACGCGCGGTCGGTACTACATCGCACGGACAGACCCCCACGCGCCACTGCGGCGGCCCGGCGGCGTACCGGCCGCCGAAGCGGGCAGCTACCAGCGCCTGCGTCTGCAGCGCTGTGTGATCTGCGAGCGCGAATACGAAGGCCCCGACATGGCCCATTGCCCGGCGTACCAGGGGGCGATCTGCTCACTGTGCTGCACGCTTGATGCCCGCTGCGGCGACCTGTGCAAGCCGCACGCCAGCCTGTCGGCCCAGTGGTCAGCGGCGCTGCGCTGGCTGCTGCCACGGCGCATCTGGCCGTACCTGGACACCGGGCTCGGCCATTTCCTGATGCTGATGCTGGTCATCGTGCCGCTGCTGGCGGCGGTGTTCGGCCTGCTGTACCACCAGGAACTGCAGGCACTGCTGCAGGCGGTGGCCGACGCCAGCCTGCTGCAGGCCCCGGAAGCCGCACTGCGCTCGGGTTTCCTCAAGGCCTACATGGCGCTGCTGGTGGTGGCGGGCATCGTGGCCTGGTGGCTGGTGCTGGCGCACAAGAGCCGGCAGGTGGCCCAGGAGGAGTCGAACCGGCAGACCCATCTGCTGATGCAGGAGATCGATTCGCACCGGCAGACCGACGAGGCGCTGCAGAAGGCCACGCTGGTGGCCGAGCAGGAGCGCCGCCTGGCCGAGGAGGCCCGCGCCGCCGCGGTGGCTGCCCGCAACCAGGCCGATCAGGCTAACCAGGCGAAAAGCCGCTACATCAGCGCCATCAGCCACGAACTGCGCACCCCGCTGAACAGCATCCTGGGCTATGCCCAGCTCATGGGAGAGGATGCCGCCATTCCACCGCACCGCCGGCAGGCGGTGCGTGTCATCAAGCGCAGCGGCGAGCACCTGCTGTCGCTGATCGAAGGCACACTCGACGTGGCGCGCATCGAGGCGGGCAAGCTTACGCTCGAGCAGAAACCCATGCGGTTTGCCGACTGCATGCACGAAATCGCCAGCATGTTCGAGCCGCAGGCGGCCGCCAAGCAATTGGCTTTTGTGTTTGAGGCTGGCGGCGTGTTGCCCGAGGTGGTGCGGGCTGACGAGAAGCGGCTGCGCCAGATCCTGATCAACCTGCTCGGCAACGCGATCAAGTTCACCGCGCGCGGCACGGTGACCTTCCGGCTGCGCCACGCGCGCGAGATGGCCAGCATCGCGATCGAGGACACCGGCCCCGGCCTGGCGGCCGACGAACTGGCGCGCATCTTCGAGCCCTTCACCCGCAGTGCCACACTGGGTACGCCGGCCGGTGGCCCCGCCGCACCGGGCGCCGGACTGGGCCTCACCATTGCCAAGATGCTGACCGACCTGATGGGCGGCGAACTCACGGCCAGCAGCCAGCCGGGGGTGGGTTCGGTGTTCCGCGTGCGGCTGTTCCTGCCGGAGGTGCATGTGCCGGCGCGGGGCGGGCTGGCCACCGTGCTGCCGCGCCCCGCGCAGCAGCGCCGAGGCTACGCAGGCCCGCGTCGCCGCATCCTGGTGGTTGACAACGAGGAGGCCGACCGCGAACTGCTGCAGAGCCTGCTGGAGCCCCTGGGCTTCGAGCTGCGCACCGCCGCCAGCGGCCACGACTGCCTGGACCTGCTCGCCGCTGGCTACCGGCCCGACGCGATCCTGATGGACCTGGCCATGCCGGGCATCGATGGCTGGGAAACCATTCGCCGCCTGCGCACGCTGGTGCCCGCCCCCTTGCCGGCCATTGCCATCGTGTCGGCCAATGCGTTCGACAAGGGGCTGGACAACGATGCCGGCATTCCGCCCGAGGATTTTGTGCTCAAGCCGGTGCGCCATTCCGAACTGCTGGACTGGCTGGAGCGCAGCCTGGCCGTGCGCTGGCTCGAAGGGTCACCTGCCCAGGCGCCGATCACGCCCGCGCCCGCCGTGCGGGCTGCGGCCGTGTTGCCCCCACCAGCGGCCTGCGCTGCGCTGCGCGAGGTCATTGGCCTGGGGTATTACCGCGGCATCATGAACACGCTGGCCGACATCGAAGCCGCGCACCCCGAATGCGCGCCGTTCGCCGAGCAGATGCGCGGGCTGGCCCGGCAGTTCCAGTTCGAGGCCATGGGCCAGTTGCTGCAGCAGACCGCGTAAAGGCCGTATGTCCACCCATCCGCTCGACCAGACCCTGGACCGCGCCAACAGCGAGGTGGTGCTGATCGTCGATGACGTGCCCGACAACCTGTCGGTGCTGCACGACGCGTTGGATGAGTCGGGCTACACCGTGCTGGTGGCCACCCATGGCGAGGCCGCGCTGCAGCGCGCCGCCCAGGTGCTGCCCGACATCGTGCTGCTCGACGCCATGATGCCCGGCATGGACGGCTTCGAGGTCGCGCGCCGGCTCAAGGCCAGCGCCGCCACCGCCCACATTCCCATCATCTTCATGACCGGGCTGACCGAGACCGAGCACCTGGTGGCTGCGCTGGAAGCGGGCGGGGTGGACTACGTGACCAAGCCGATCAAGCCCAAGGAGGTGCTGGCCCGCATGGGTGTGCACCTGGCCGGCGCGCGCGAGAAGCGCCAGGCCCGCAACGCGCTCGATGCCTTTGGCTACGCCAGCATCACCGTGCGCGCCAGCGATGGCCGGCTGATGTGGCAAACCCCGCTGGCCCGGCAGCTGCTGGAGGGCTATTTCGGCCCGCCATCACCTGTGGTTCCCGATGCGGTGCGCGACTGGCTGCAGCGGGTGCTGCCCGTTCACCAGCCCGCCGCCGATCCCCCGCGCCTGGCCATCGAGCGGGGTGCGCGCCGCCTCACCTTCCGGCTGCACCGGCAGGCGGGGGAGGGCGGGGCTGGCGAGGCCGGCGGCGACTGGCTGATCGTGATGCGCGAGGTGAGTGATGCGGCGATCATCGAGGCCATGAGCCTGAGCTTCCGCCTGACCGCGCGCGAGGCCGAGGTGCTGTACTGGGTGGTCAAGGGCAAGATCAACCGCGATATCGCCGATATCCTGGGTGCCAGCCCGGCTACGGTGAAAAAACACCTGGAGCGCATCTTTGCCAAGCTCGGCGTGGAGACACGCACCGCCGCCGCCGGCATGGCGATGAACCGCATACGGCAGCTGCACCCGCAGTTCGAGGGGTAGCGCCCGGCCCGGGGCGGAGCCGTTCAGTCCAGCTGGAAATGCGTGCGGAAAGCAGCGGCAAAGGCCGCGTCTGCGCTGATGGCCAGCGTGAGCGTGATGCGCGCCAGCACATCGCCCGCCGGCTGCAGCGCCAGCCGGCCGGTGGCCGGGTCGAGCCGGGCCTGCTGCGCCTGCGAGGTTTCCCGGCTGGCGGTGAGGTCGCAGTCCCAGGCGTGGCCTTCGTCAAGCGGCCCGGGCTCTTCGCCGGTATGGCGGGTGGCCCATGCCACCACGGCGGCCAGCTCCGCTTCCAGGGCGGGCAGGCGTTCCACCGCCACGGAGGCCATGGCGTCGAAGGTGCAGTTGCCTGCGGCGTCTTCACTGGTGTCGAAATCAAGGAAAAGCAGCATGGCCTGGGGGATGGTGTTCCAAGGGGGATGGCGGGCGAGGCGCCAAGGCTACACCAAAGGGGTGGAGATAATGCAGCCTCGGGCCGTGCCATGCGCTGGCCCGTTCAAGCCGATTCACCGTCAGCGCATGGGAGCGCTGCAACACCAAGGAATATCCGACATGGGCGCGCAGTGGAAAGCAAAAGGCAAGGCACAGGCCGCGGACGCCAGAGGCAAGCTGTTCGGGCGATTGGCCAAGGACATCATGGTCGCCGCCCGCAGCGGTGCCGATCCGGCGCTGAACGCGCGGCTGCGGCTGGTTGTCGAGCAGGCGCGCAAGGTGTCCATGCCCAAGGACACGTTGGACCGGGCCATCAAGAAAGGGGCCGGGCTCACCGGCGAGACCGTGCATTTCGAGCACGTGATCTACGAAGGTTTTGCCCCGCACCGCGTGCCGCTGATGGTCGAGTGCCTGACCGACAACGTGAACCGCACCGCGCCGGAAATGCGGGTGCTGTTCCGCAAGGGGCAGCTGGGCACATCTGGCTCCGTGGCATGGGACTTTGACCACGTGGGCATGATCGAAGCCGAACCCGCAGCCGCCGGCTCCGATCCGGAGCTGGCCGCCATCGAGGCCGGGGCGCAGGATTTCGAGCCGGGCGAGGAAGACGGCACCACGCTGTTCCTGACCGACCCCGCCGACCTGGATCTGGTGAGCAAGGCGCTGCCGGGCCAGGGGTTCACTGTGTTGTCCGCCAAGCTGGGCTACAAGGCAAAGAACCCGGTCAGTGCGGCCAGCCTGAGCGCCGAGCACCTGGAGGAGGTCGAGGCTTTCCTGGCCGCGATCGATGCCAACGACGATGTGCAGAACGTGTTCGTGGGCCTGGCAAGCTAGGGAAGGTCTGCCAGGTCACGGCGCAGTTGCGATGCCGGTGTATAACGGGGCCTTCACTCACTGAAAGGATGGCCCCATGGGAATTTTCAGCAACATTCTGGCCAAGCTGGGCTTTGGCGATGCTCCCGCTGCTGCGGCACCGGCAGCCACCAGCACCGCGACTGCTCCCGCACCGGCTCCTGCAGCACCGGTCGCCATCAGCGAGGTGGATGTCGTTGCCAAGCTGACGCAGCTGGCCGCCAGCCATGCGGAAAAGCTGAACTGGAAAACCTCCATCGTGGACCTGCTGAAGCTGCTGGGCCTCGACAGCAGCCTGGGAGCCCGCAAGGAACTGGCGACCGAACTGGGCTGCCCCGCCGACAAGATGGGCGATTCGGCGCAGATGAACATGTGGCTGCACAAGACCGTTCTCCGCAAACTGGCGGAGAACGGCGGCAACATTCCGGCCGACCTGCTCTGAGGGGCCTGCGCGGCAGCTGCCGCGCAGCCTCAGATACTCCCGAAATCGCCGTGGCGCCCGAGGCCACTGGCGAAGCGGCCGGCACCGGCCGCACCTTCCTGGAAATGCGCTTCCACGCCGTTGACCCACTCGCGGCGCAGCGCTTCGCGCACCGGTGTGCCATAGGTTTCCAGAATCGAGCGGCGATCGGCCCGTACGGCGGCCTGCGGGAAGCGGGCAATGGTGTGGGCCATGGCTTCGGCAGCCGCGCGTGCACCACCGTGTTCCACCACCTTTTCGCACAGGCCGATCTGCACCGCCTCGGCGGCGGGCACCTTGCGGCCGGTCAGCGTGATCTCCATGGCCCGGCCCTGGCCCACCAGGCGCGCCATGCGCACCGTGCCACCGTCCAGCAGCGGAATGCCCCAGCGCCGGCAGTACACACCGAAATAGGCCGTGTCGGCCATGACGCGGATGTCGCACCACATCGCCAGTTCCATGCCGCCCGCGACGGCCGGGCCTTCCACCGCTGCAATGACGGGTTTGGACAGCTCCAGCCGGGTCGGGCCCAGCGGACCGCGCGGTGCCGGGTTGGCGCCGGTGGGAAAGGCCAGCCCTTCGGACACCTCGCGCCGGAACGACTCGCGGTCCGACAGCGTGCTGGCGAACTTCAGGTCCCAGCCGGCGCAGAACGCACCGCCTTCACCCCACAGCACCGCCACACTGGCGGCCGGGTCGGCATCGAATGCTTGGAGCGCGTCCACCAGCGCATCGGCGCTGGCAGGGTCCATGGCGTTGCGGGCTTCCTCGAAACGGCTGTGGATGATGGTCCATACAGCGCCTTGTTTGTCAATTCTCACCATGTCATGGGCTCCTGGTTGTGGGTGGTTTGCGGGGTGTATTGCGGGAAACGGGCGTGGCGGGCAGCAGCTGGGCCAGCAGCAGGCGCAGCAGGTCCGCAGGGCTGGTTTCCAGTGCGTCGAGGCGGCCGGCCAGCTGCAGCACCAGTGCACCGATCATCTGGCTGAAGAGCAGCGCCACCTGGGGGCGCACCGCGTTTTCCGGCAGCGTGCGGGCGACCGCCAAGGGCCGTGCGATGCGTTCCAGCACGGCCCACAGAGCGTCGTTGAGTGCACGGTCCGAAGACCGGCCAACACCGAGCCGCTTGAGGCCACTGAACGCATACAGCCCCAGGTTGACCTCGAAGGGGTGCTGCAGGTAATAGGCCAGGAAGGCCGCGCAGGCGGCCTCCACCTGTGCGGCGGCGGGCTGCGTGGGTACGACCGCCTCGGCCACGTGGGTATCGAGTCGCGACAGCGATTGCCCGAGCAACGCGGCGTAGATGGTCTCCTTGCTGTCGAACAGGGGGTAAATCGCCCCCGTGGTGCATCCGGCGCGCAGCGAGATGCCGCGCATCGTGGCGCCGTCGAGCCCCTTTTCCATGAACTCCTCACGCGCGGCCTGCAGGATGAAGTCGCGCTTGGCGTCTTTGACTGAGAGGGTCCAGTTGGGAGGGTGTTTCATGATGTTGTTACATTAATATAACAACATTATTAAATTGAATTTCTGTTATGTCAACGGGCAACCAACCCCCGTTGGCACCAGCGGTGGTGCCTTGCTGCGAGGGGCGGGTTACCGGCGGGTGGCTGCGGACGGCGGTCAGCCCGGGGGGCGGGCCGGTGCGGCCTGCCCGCGGGCCATCCAGCCGATCAGCGACGAGCGCATGGCTTCTTCCACGCTCATCTCGATGGGCGTGACCCATTCGGTGGGCACGAAGACGGTGTAGCCGCCGATGTTGTAGCCCATAGGCAGGTAGACCGCCACGCGCTCACCGGGCAGGAAACCGTCGGGCAGGCCCTCGGTGCCGCGGCGGGTGACCAGGCCCACCATCTCCAGCGCGTGGTCGGGCATGCGCAGGATCACCACCTGCTGGCCCACCTGCTTGCCGCTGGGTGAAAAGAAATCGGCAAAACTCTTCAGCGAGGAGTAGATGCTTTTCACCACCGGTAGGTTGGTGAAGGGCAATTCCACAAAGGCCAGCGCCCGGCGCACGCGGCGCTGCGACACCAGAACGCCAATGGCAAAGATGAGCACCACGCCCAGCACCAGCCCCAGGCCGGGCACGTACACGGTGCCAATCACCGGGCGCAGCACAAACAGCGCGGCAGACTCGGTCCACGACAGGAACAGGTACAGCAGGTACAGCGTCAGTGCCACCGGCAACACGGTGATGAGTCCGCGCAGGAAATAGGTATAGAGCAGCTTGGGGCGAAAGTTCATGGGCAAATTCTGGCATGCGCCTGTGTAGGGGGCTATTTTTTGAGAGAAATAGGCCAGTGGCCAGCACCCTTTCTGCATCATTAGCTATGTAAAACATAGCAAGCAGGTGGCGGCGCGATGGCCGCGCCCGGTGCCGTGTACGCCATGTGCCGTATTCCTCCGGTTGGGGGGTAACCCTAGCATGCAGCCATCCCAGTCCATACGGCGAGCCGCTGGTGGAACGGGAAGTACCCATTCCGGATTCCAATCCCAACCTGCAGGAGAAGCACATGCAACGCAACCCCCAACGGCGCCTGACCCTGAAGGCGCTTTCCGCCGCCATCGCGATGGCCGGCCTGTCCACCATGCCGGCTTTTGCGGCCGACACCATCAAGGTGGGCGTGTTGCACAGCCTGTCCGGCACCATGGCCATTTCCGAGACCGTGCTGAAAGACACGGTGCTGATGGCGATTGACGAAATCAACGCCAAGGGCGGTGTGCTCGGCAAGAAGCTGGAGCCGGTGGTGGTTGATCCCGCGTCCAACTGGCCGCTATTTGCTGAGAAAACCAAGCAGTTGCTGACGCAGGACAAGGTGGCCGTGATCTTCGGCTGCTGGACATCGGTTTCCCGCAAGTCGGTGCTGCCGGTGGTGGAAGAACTCAACGGCCTGCTGTTCTACCCGGTGCAGTACGAAGGCGAAGAGCTGAGCAAGAACGTGTTCTACACCGGTGCCGCGCCCAACCAGCAGGCCATTCCGGCGGTGGACTACCTGATGAGCAAGGACGGCGGCGCCGCCAAGCGCTGGGTGCTGCTCGGTACCGACTACGTGTACCCCCGCACCACCAACAAGATCCTGCGCGCCTACCTGAAGAGCAAGGGCGTGAAGGAAACCGACATCGACGAAAAATACACGCCGTTCGGCCACAGCGATTACCAGACCATCGTTGCCGACATCAAGAAATTCTCGGCTGGCGGCAAGACCGCCGTGGTGTCCACCATCAACGGCGACTCCAACGTGCC
>DASWYJ010000095.1:0-6734 GCA_036405035.1 Burkholderiaceae bacterium | reverse complement strand
GATGACGCCGCCAATCACGGCCTGACCCATGGGCGCACGCTGTTCCGAGCCCTCGGTCAGCGCGAAGGCCAGCGGCACCATACCGAACACCATGGCCAGCGTGGTCATCAGGATGGGGCGCAGCCGCACCCGGGCGGCCAGCAGCAGGGCGGCCTCGCGTGAGACGGGTTGGCCGTCGGGTGTGCCTTCGCCCTCGCGCGCGCGGATGGCGAAGTCGACCAGCAGGATGGCGTTCTTCGTGACCAGGCCCATGAGCATTACGACGCCGATGACCGAGAACATCGACAGCGTGGAGCCGAACATCAGCAGCGCCAGCACCACCCCGATCAGGGTAAGCGGCAGCGCAGTCATCAGCGCCAGCGGCTGCAGAAAGCTCTTGAACTGGCTCGCCAGGATCATGTAAATGAAAACGATGGCCAGTACCAGGGCAGAGATGGCGTAGCCGAATGACTCCTGCAGGTTTTTGGTGGAGCCGCCAAAGGTGTAGCGGTAGCCCGGCGGAAAGGCCATGCCATCGAGCACGGCCTTGATGTCGTTCGACACGTCGCCAGCCGCGCGGATGTAGACATTGGCATTCAGGGCCACCTCGCGGTTGAGGTCACGCCGGTTGATCTGGTTGGGGCCGGTGGCCGCGGCCACATCGGCAAACTGGTTGAGCCGTACGATGCGGGTGCTCCCGTCACTGCCGGTGACGGCAAAGGGCAGGCGTTCCAGATCCTGCGGCGTGTTGCGCGATTCGGGGGCCAGCCGCACATTGACGTCGTAGGTCTGGTCATCGGGCGCGCGCCAGTTGCCCACGGTTTGCCCTGCCACGAGCGTGCGCAGGGCGCTGCCGATCTGGGCCATGCCGAGGCCAAGATCGGAGGCGGCATCGCGCCGCACGTCGATGCGCACCGTTGGCTTGTCAGGCTTGAGGCTGGAATCGAGGTCGACCAGCCCTGGAATGTTCCGGATGCGGCGGGTGACTTCCTGGCTGAGCCGGCCCAGCTCCTGCAGGTCGGGGCCCTGCAGCGAGAACTCGATCTGCTTGCTGCCACCCACGGAATCGGTCAGGCCGACATGGGTGACGGTGATGCCCGCCACCTGCTGCAGCCGCTCGCGCAACACGGCCGACATCTGGTCGACGCTGCGCTGGCGGTCCTTGCGGTCCACCAGGCGCACGTACACGCTCGCATAGATCTTGCCCTGGGCGTTGCCGGTATTGATGGTGGTGAGCGTATAGCGCACCTCGGGAAACGTGTGCAGGATCGCGTCGACCTGGCGCGCACGGGCCTCGGTCACTTCGATGGACGAACCCACCGGTGTGTAGAAGCTGACCGAAGTTTCGGAGAAATCGGCCTTGGGCACGAACTCGGTGCCAAGCAGCGGCACCATGACGATGCTGGTGACGAACACCGCAACGGCCACGGCCACCGTGAGCAGCTTGTGTGTCAGCGACCAGCGCAGCAGCTTCTGGTAGCCCTCGGCCAGCGATTCGGTCGCGCTGTCGAACCAGCCGGTGACGCGGCCAATGGTCTTGTCATACAGCGTGACCGGCGGGCCACGCTTGCCCTGGGTGTCGATGCTGGGGTCGTGCCAGATGCTGGAGAGCATCGGGTCCAGCGTGAAGCTGACGAACATCGAGATCAGCACCGCCGCCACGATGGTGATGCCGAACTCGTGGAAGAACTTGCCGATGATGCCGCCCATGAAGCCAATGGGCAGGAACACCGCCACGATGGAAAAGGTGGTGGCCAGCACCGCCAGGCCAATTTCCTGTGTGCCATCGAGCGAGGCCTGGAACGGGCTCTTGCCCATCTGCACATGGCGCACGATGTTCTCGCGCACCACGATGGCATCGTCGATGAGCAGGCCCACGCACAGCGAAAGGGCCATCAGCGTGATCATGTTGATCGTGAAGCCGAACATGTACATGAACAAAAAGGTGCCGATGATGGCAATCGGCAATGTCAGCCCGGTGATGACGGTGGAGCGCCAGGAGTTGAGGAACAGGAAGACGATCAGCACGGTGAGCAGCGCGCCTTCGATCAAGGTGCGCCGCACGTTGTCCACCGCCACGCGGATGGGGCGGGAACCGTCGTTGATGGGCTCCAGCCGCACACCGGGGGGCAGTTCGGCGGCGATGTCGGCAATGGCCTTCTTCAGGCCGTCGGTCACGGCAATGGTGTTGTCATCCTGTGCCTTCTGCACCTGCAGCACCAGTGTGCGCTGGCCGTTGTACAGCGCCAGGCTGTCGATTTCCTGCGCGCCATCCTGCACCGTGGCCACGTCGCGCAGCCGCACCGGTGCACCCCCTTTGCGGGTGATGATGATCCGGTTGAAGTCCTCCGGCCGCTGCATCCGGGCCTGCACCTGCACCACCCGCTCCTGCTCCAGCGAGCGGATGGCGCCCACGGGGAGATCCTGGTTTTCGCTGCGGATGGCATTGGCCACCTGGTCGGCGGTGATGCCCAGCGATTCCATGGCTTGCGGGTTCAGGTACAGGTTGATCTCGCGCTTGGTGCCCCCCACCAGTGTGACCGAGCCCACGCCACGCACGTTTTCCAGCCGCTTCTTCAGCACCTGGTCCGCCCAGTTGGTGAGTTCCACCGGGGACTGCACCGGGGTTGCCGCGGTGCCTGCTCTGGGTGCATTGTCCGGCAACACAGCGACCGACCACACTGCCCGGCTGGCGGGGTCGAAGCGCAGCACGCGGGGCTCCTTCACCTCGTCGCGGAACAGGGGCCGCACGGCGGCGATCTTCTCGCGCACGTCCTCGGCGGCCTTGCGGCCGTCCACCGACAGCTGGAATTCAATGATGACGACCGACTGGCTCTCGTAGCTGCGCGAGGTCAGCGTATTGATGCCGGCAATGGCATTGACGCCTTCCTCGACGCGCTTGGTGATTTCGCTTTCCACGATTTCCGGCGAGGCGCCGGGATATTCGGTGGTTACCACCACCACCGGGAAATCGATGTTGGGAAACTGGTCAACCTGCAGGCGCTGGTAGGAGAAGAGGCCCAGCACCACCAGGGCAAACATCACCATGGTGGCGAACACCGGGTTTTTCAGGCTGACCTGGGTGAACCACATGGCCGGGTTCCTAACGCGCAGCGCTGGCTGTGGATGCCGGTGCCGCCGCCGAGGCAGCCGATGCGGGCGCTGCTGCCAGCCGTACGGTTGTGCCTTCGCGCAGATAACCTACGGTGCTGCGGATCACCGGCGTGTTCTCGGCCAGACCTTCCACGCCGTACCAGGTTTCGCCGCCCAATTCACCGCGTGCGACGGTCTGCACCGGCTGGTGTACCACCTGCTGGTTGCGCAGCACCTGCACGTAGGGCATGGGCTTGTCGGTGCGCACCGCGCCTGCCGGTACCGCCACCACCGTGGCCAGCCCGGTATCGAGCTGGCCCTGCAGGAACATGCCGTTGCGCAGGCCTTCGGGCTTGTCGAGCGCCAGGTACACCAGCACACTGCGGCTGCCGGCCTGCACGCTGGGGTTGATGCGGGCCACACGGGCGCCGATGTCGGGGCCATTGCCATCGTCCGGCCGCAGGCGGGCGCGTTGCCCTACCCGCACCTGGATCGCGTCGCCGGTGGCCACGGCAACCTCGATTTCCAGCTGCCGCAGATCGACGATTTCGATGATGCGCGCATCCACATTCACCCGTTCACCCGGCTGCACCGCACGCTGGGCCACCTGGCCGGCAATCGGTGCGCGCAGCACGGTATCACCGGCGGCTTTGCGGCTGACATCCACTGCCGCCGCTGCGGCACGCTGGTTGGCCCGGGCCGATGCCAGGTTGGCAACGGACGTATCCAGCGCTGTTTTGGAGATGAAGCCCTGGTCCACCAGCGCACGGTTGTTGTCGTACTGCCGTTGCGCAATGTCGATCTGCGCCCGTGCTGCTTCGGCCTGGTCCTGCGCCTGGCGCAGCCGGGCGTTGTATTCGGTGGGTTCGATGCGGGCGACCACCTGGCCGGCACGCACGGTATCGCCTTCGCGGACCACCAGGTCCAGCACCTCGCCGGCCACCCGGGCCTTGACCACGGCCGACTGCAGGGCCCGCACCGTGCCCGACAGCGGCAGGCCCTGCTGCAGCGGTCGGCGCGTTGCGCTGACGATGTCTCCGCCCGTGAGCTCGATTCCGGCCTGCGCCTGCGTGCCCACGCTCTGCGCCAGTGCGGCCTGCTGGGCCTTGCGCGCCGCCAGCATCCGCACAATGCCCGCCGCGAGCAGCAGCACGACCAGGGCTACGGCTGTCCAGGCCAGCCAGCGTCGGGATTTCATCAGGGAGCCTTGCGGGATGTAGGGGAAGAGGGCGGGGTGCCTGTCAGAACGCCGTGCAGGATCACGTCGATCTGGTTGCCAATGTAGGCATGGGGGTCGATCTGCACGTCCGTGGCGCAGGGCCCCATCGAGTGTTTCCACATGATCAGGAAAATCATCGGCGCAACCACGCTGAACACCGCGTAGTCGAGGTTCAGCGGCCGGAATTCGCCACTGGAAATGCCGCGCTGCAGGATGCGCTGGATCAGTTCCCGGCCGGGCTGCATCACTTCCTTCTGGTAGAACTGGGCGAGTTCGGGGAAGTTGCGCGCTTCCGACATCACCAGCTTGGTGATGCCCGACGCCTTGGTCGCACCCACGCGGTCCCACCAGGTGGTCATGGCATAACGCAGCAGCTCGGCGCTGCTGCCGTCAAAAGTCGCGAACTCGGCATTCCATTCGACAAACCGGTTGGCGATGCTGTCCATCACCACCGCCTTGAACAGTTCTTCCTTGCTTGGGAAATACAGGAACAGCGTGCCTTTGGACACGCCGGCCCGGGCCGCGACTTCCTCGACCCGGGTGGCAGCAAACCCCTTTTCCACAAAGAGGTCCAGCGCCGCTTCGAGCAGCTCGCCGGGGCGGGCTTCCTTGCGGCGCTCCCGTTTGGCGAGGGGTTCGGGCGGAGGGGGGGGCATACGGGGTTTTTAATGACTGACTGGTTAGTAATGTACGGGCGCCCTGCTGCCACGTCAAGAGGCTTACGGGCTGCTGCGGTTTTCCAGCCCGCGTGTTGCGGGCCAGGCACCCGTCATTCGTCGCCCAGTCCCGGCAGCGCAGGCAGGTCCATGACACTGATGCTCTGGGCCACCGGCCCGGGGATTCCCAGGGATCGGAGCACCAGTTCTGCCGCGTCGGAGCCGGCTTCGCGCCAGGTCCGGTAACCTTCCTGCACCATGCGCATCGAGGTCAGCACCGTGCCGCCGACCATCGCCAGCACGGCGGGCAACTGCTCCGGCTGGAAGCTGTAGCGGCCGCGCTCCATGCCCAGCACCACGTCATTGAGCGGCAACCCGATCAGCAAGGCCTCGAAGGACGAAGTCGACAAGGCGTAGCGCATCATGAAGCGGCCCCAGTGGGGCTCCTCGTGTGAGCGGCGGATGTACATCCGGATCGACAGGGCCAGCCGCTCTTCCGGTTCGGGGGCCTTGCGCACCGCCTGCGACAGCCGCTCGCTCATCTCGGTGGTCACATGGCTCGAGACGGCGGAGAACAGGGTCTCCAGTTCGCCGATGTTGTTGTAGATGGTGCTTCTGGAGACGCCAGCAATGGCCGCCAGTTCACTCACGTTGGCCTGGGGGTCCCCCCGCTCCGAAAACAGTTCCATGGCGGCCTTGTAGATGCGGGCCTTGCGGGGATTGAGCGCAGGCCCTTCTGCAGGAGGGTCGCCGGATACGTTCATGGGGCTTTGTGTCGTGGGAGGCATCGGATAGCGGGGTAGCGCATGATAAGGGCCGATCACTGGGGTCGGCTCAATCGGCCGGCAGCAGCAGTTCCCTGACCGGCGCCAGCCAATCGAACTGCTGGATTGCCAGGGGCAGGAACGACACGATCAACAGCCCGACGGTCATTACCAGGGTGGGCAGAATCCAGCGCTCGTAGCGGCCGTAAAACCCCTTGTTGTGGACTTCGGCGTCGGCCTTGTCGATCTCGACCTCTCCCACCACCTGCCGGGTGAGCAGCTGATTCAGCGCCACGGGGGGCATGAGATAACCGAGTTCGAACGCGACCAGCACCATCATCCAGAAGTGCACCGGATCGATGCCGTTGTTGTAGGCGATGGGCGCGAGTGTGCTGGAAACCAGGATCACCGCACCGAACGGGTCCATCACCATGCCCAGCAGCACCTTGGTGACCACCAGGAACAGCATGGCCAGCCAGACGTTGGGGAAGGTCTGTGGTGCATGGCTCATGATCTCGGAACGTTCCACAAAGCCACCCACCGCGAGGGACAGCGCCATCAGCGTGATCAGCGCGCCGATGTGGCCAATGGTCTCGTTGGTGGCGGTGCGGATGGCGGGCTCGAAACGCGTGCCTGCGGTGGAATGGTTGCTCGTCTGGTGCGGTACTGGCGACACCGATATCGCAGGCAGAGGCGTCCAGCCCCGGCGGCTGGCCAGCCATTTGTCGATGACCAGCAGCAGCAGCATCAGCACCGGCATGATGGTGGGCGCCGAAATCTCGTTCAGCGACGTATCGAGCGCTGCCGAGTAGAACACCACCAGCGCGATGGCGGTGGCCACGTAAGGCACGATGTGGATGCTTTCCTTCAGCATCGCGCGCATCGCCACCATCGGCACTTCCACCTGCGCGCGCTGGGTGCGGCGCATCTGCGAGGCCAGGAAAAACAGCGTGGAGGTCAGCAGGAAGACGAAGAAGCCCCAGTGGAACAGCTTGGACGTGGTGACCTGCTTGTTCAGCATCG
>DASWYJ010000094.1:0-6409 GCA_036405035.1 Burkholderiaceae bacterium | reverse complement strand
CTGCTGCTGCTGTGGCTGGGCATCGACGAGGCCTCCAAGGTGGTGCTGATCGCCATCGGCGCATTCTTTCCGGTGTACATGGGTGTGTCGTCGGGCTTTCGTGACGTGGACCGCAAGCTCATTGAGGTGGGCCAGATGTACGGCCTGGGCCCGGTGGCGCTGGTGCGCCGGGTGCTGCTGCCGGCGGCGCTGCCGCCCATCCTCACCGGGCTGCGCAACGGGCTGAGCCTGGCGTGGATGTTCATGGTGGCCGCCGAGCTGATTGCCGCCACCCATGGCCTGGGCTACCTGCTGACCGACGGGCGCGAAACCAGCCGGGCCGACATCGTGCTCGCCGCCATCTTTCTGCTCGCGCTGCTCGGCCAGGTGAGCGACACCGCGATGCAGCGGCTGGAGCAGCGCCTGCTGCGCTGGCGCGACACGCTGGACACCCGCCGCGCCTGATACCCAACCATGCACCTGCTGACATGACTGACCTGCTCGACATCCGCATCCGCACCAAGCTCTACGGCGACCACCGGGTGCTGGGCCACCTCGACATTGCACTGTCTGCCGGTGAGGTGGTCAGCCTGGTGGGTGCCAGCGGCTGCGGCAAGAGCACGCTGCTGCGCATCGTGGCCGGCCTGGAGCGCGATTTCGTCGGCCAGGTGCGACTGAACGGCACGGTGCTGGAGGGCCGCAGCGCCGGCATCGGCTACATCTTCCAGGAGCCGCGCCTGTTTCCGTGGCTCAGCGTGGCCGAGAACGTGGCCTTTGGCGCCGACCCGCGCCAGCCCGACCCCGAACGTGTGGCCGAACTGCTGGCCGAAGTGGGCCTAGCCGGGCTGGAGAAGGCCCTGCCCAAACAGCTCTCCGGTGGCCAGGCGCAGCGTGCGGCCATCGCCCGCGGCCTGTACACGCAGCCGCGCGTGCTGCTGCTCGACGAGCCGTTCTCCGCCGTGGATGCCTTCACCCGCATGAAGCTGCAGGATCTGCTGACACGCATCGCCCAGCACCACGGCATCACCGTGCTGCTGGTCACGCACGACATCGAGGAAGCCGTGTACCTGAGCGACCGCGTGCTGGTGCTGGACGCCAACCCGGGCACAGTACGCGAGGAGATTCCGGTGCCTGTGTACCGCCCCCGGGATCGGGTGGACAGCGACCTGACCGCCGCACGGGCGCAGGTGCTGGGGGCCTTGCATGCGGTGCATGCCCTCTAGGACACGACCGCACGGCTTTGCCAGGCGCTTACCGGTTTGGCTGCGGCGTGACCCGGAGGTAAGGCTTCACGGCGGTGTAGCCCTTGGGGAAACGCTGCGCGATCTCGGCCGGGTCCTGCAGGCTGGGCACGATGATGACGTCGTCGCCATCGCGCCAGTTCACCGGCGTGGCCACCTTGTGGCTGTCGGTCAGTTGCAGCGAATCGATCACGCGCAGGATTTCGTCGAAATTGCGGCCGGTGCTCGCCGGATAGGTGAACGTCGTGCGGATCACCTTCTTCGGATCGATGATGAACACGCTGCGCACGGTGGCATTGACCAGCGCGTTGGGGTGGATCATGTCGTACAGCGTGGCCACGCTGCGGTCGGCATCGGCCAGGATGGGGAAATTGACGGTGGTGTGCTGGGTCTCGTTGATATCCGGCACCCACTTGGCATGCGATTCCAGTGAATCCACGCTCACTGCAATGGGCTTCACGCCGCGCTTGGCAAATTCACCGGACAGTGCGGCGGTCTTGCCCAGCTCAGTGGTGCAGACCGGCGTGAAATCGGCGGGGTGCGAGAACAGCACCACCCAGGAGTCGCCAGCCCACTGGTGGAAGTGGATCTCGCCTTCGGTGGATTGCTGCGTGAAATCGGGGGCGGTATCGCCGAGTCTGAGGGTTGCCATGGTTCGCTCCGGAAGTACAAGGTATGACCCATTGTGGTGAGCGCCCATGCAAACGCAAACCACTTTTTTCCTTGATTCTTATGCCGGATGCAATCTAAGGAAGACCAACAAATCCGATACGAGTCTGACCTGCTCGGGTTTGTGACGCACGAGGACAAGAAGAACGCACCCAAGGGGGCCAGCGCAAGGCGCGGCAAGAAGGCGACGTAGCCAAACCAACCCAGCGGCTAAAAACAGAAGCCACCTGGAACCCCAGCTCTTAGCAGCTAAGGGGTGGCAGGTGGCTTTTTATTTCTTTATCAACAAGAGAACTGGCCGCTAGCCCTCGTAGATATTGCGTAGACAGCTATGAATTTGATAACACCACAGTGACTCAATCCGGCCTACTTTTCAGCCATATCCTAGAAAAATCCGAACGACAGGCTAGCCCTGAGCTGCAAAACATCTGCAATAACAGTAGTCGACAAATATCCGTCTTGCAGTTCATCGGACTCTCTAACTGGCAAATCAAAATGGATCTCGGAAAACTCTGGCTGCACCTGGTCTCTTACCCGGCAAAGATGGTCGACGCCCCCAAGATGTGTAAGAAGTGCGGGGAGCATATCGCACAGTTCCGCGTCGTTTGAGAACTCCATTGCGAACCCGACATGCGACCGGACTAACCGTGTTTTGACACCTGGCTTCACCGGCTCCCCACGATTCCCCAGTCGCGATGTCTCCACGCCAACAAGGGTCGCCACTTCCTGCGCAGTGAGATCAAACCCTCTTAATACCAAGGCAACAGATTTTTTCCTAGTGGTCATGGAATTCACAACTGCTCCTTGTCAGAGCCTTTTTTACCATTCCATATCCACTTTTGTCCCGTTGTTTTGTCGTTATAAATGTTGACCGTGCTCTCGCCACGATTTTTCTTAGCATCATGTGCATCGTTATAACCAGCGTCCTGAGCGGCAGCGTCAGCGGCTTTGTTGCCTTTGATCTTGTCTAGATTGTTCTCGTCAGGCTGTGCAGGCGCCTCCGGGGACGCAGTTGGAGTGGTTCCACTGTCTGCCCCCTCACTGAACATCTTAGAGGAAATCGCCTTCCATCCCGCCTTGATGTTGTCATATTGTGAGATGGAAACCACTAGCGGCAAGCTGTACCGCATAGCAGTAATAGCCACATTCAATAGAAAATTGTTGATGTACCCGTAGGCACCAGTCATCGCGCCATTACGGAATTTCCCACCGCCAATCACGCTGGCCGTGCCACCAATGGCAGCAGCAGCCGAGATCTGAGCCGCAGGATTGTTCGGAAGCCCGCTGATCCATGGAGTTGCCGCTTTGGTGAAAGCCGCCGCAAAAGCCTGGTGTCCACAACCACCACCGCCAATGTAGCCGCTGACGCAGCCAACGACACCATGTGCAGCAATGTGACCAGGGCGGGCTACCCATTCCACCAAACACTTCGGCGTTTTGGCCAACGCCGGTGAATGCCGTAGCCGTCAATGCACTGGTAATGGCGCCATTGATGGTGCCGGTATTGACATATCCCGAAAGAAATCCACCAAGTGCCGCGTTAGCGTAGATGTTCCCGGTCAACCCCATGGCCAAACCACCAACAGCGGTCGCCTTGATCTGGCAAGGCCCCGTGAAACCCGCCCGCGCAGGCCCTGGTGGCCTGGTAAATGCTATTTCCAAATAAAAAGGGACGCTGGCCAGCGTCCCTTTTACATTGTTAGCTATCTTTTATATAGCTAACATCATCCCACCCGGCGCTGCGATGCCAGCCGCTGCACCACCGCCACGAGGCGGTCGATCTCGTCGAAGGTGTTGTAGAACGCCACCGAGGGCCGCACCGTGGTTTCCACACCGAAGCGCCGCAGAATCGGCTGCGCACAGTGGTGGCCGGTACGCACCGCAATGCCTTCGTCGTTCAGCGCATGGCCCACCTCTTCGGTGGTGTAGCCGGCCAGCACGAAGGACATCACGCTGGCCTTGTCGTCGGCGGTGCCGATCAGCCGCACGCCAGGAATCGCACCCAGTGCCTTCATGCCATAGACCACCAGTTCGTGTTCGTAGCGGCCGATGTTCTCGATGCCGATGCGCATCACGTAGTCCAGCGCTGCGCCCAGGCCCACCGCGTCGGCAATGTTGCCGGTGCCGGCCTCGAACTTGTTCGGGATCGGCTGGAACACGGTTTTCTCGAAGGTCACGTCGGCAATCATGTTGCCGCCGCCCTGCCAGGGTGGCATGTCTTCCAGCACCGCGCGCCTGCCCCACAGTGCCCCGATGCCGGTCGGCCCGAAGATCTTGTGGCCAGAGAACACGAAGAAGTCGGCACCGATGTCCTGCACGTCGACCCGCATGTGCGAGACCGACTGCGCGCCGTCCACCAGGGCCACCGCGCCGGCGCGGTGCGCCAGCGCGACGATCTCCTTGACCGGCACCACGGTGCCCAGCGCGTTGCTGACCTGCGTGACCGCAACGATCTTGGTGCGGTCATTGAGCAGCTTCTGGTATTCATCAAGGCGCACCTGGCCGGTGTCGTCCACCGGAATCACGCGCAGCTTCGCGCCCTTGGCGGCAGCAAGCTGCTGCCACGGCACGATGTTGGCGTGGTGCTCCAGGTTGGAGACGATGATCTCGTCGCCCTCGCCCACATGCTGGCCGCCCCAGCTCTTGGCCACGAGGTTGATCGCCTCGGTGGTGCCGCGCACGAAGATCACCTCGTTCACATCCGGCGCGTTGATGAAGCGCTGCACGCTCTTGCGTGCACCTTCGTAGGCGTCGGTCGCGCGCGCCGCCAGCTCGTGCGCGGCGCGGTGGATGTTGGAGTTCTCGTGTTCGTAGAAGTGGCTGATGCGGTCGATCACGACCTGTGGCTTCTGCGTGGTGGCGGCGTTGTCGAACCAGACCAGCTGCCGGCCGTTCACCCGCTCCTGCAGGATGGGGAAGTCGCGGCGGATCGCGTTGACATCGAACGGCGGGTGCTGGCCCTGCCCGGCCAGCGGCACGGTGGCGTGCGGCGCGGGCTTGGCAGGGGTGACAAAGCCGTTGGGCAAGGTCACCGCATCGACAAAGTAATACGCCGGGGCTGGCGACGCATTCGTGGCGGAGCCTCCCGGCAAACCACCGGAAGGCGGCACCGGTGTTACCGCAGTGGGTGGCAGCAGGGGCTGCAGCGCCAGTGCGTCGAGCGGATCACCCGCTGGTGGCGTGGCAGGCCGCCCGCCGGGTGACGGCTGGCCATGGCCATCGGCCAGGAAGTAGTAGGGCAACGCGCCGGTGGCGGGATGGCGTGCGGCCTGCGAGCCGCCCGCTGCGTGCGCTTCGGGCACACCCAGCGCGGCACCGCCAAAGCGGGGCTCGAAGGCCGGGGCCACGGTGGCCACCGTATCCGGCAGGCCGTTGCCGGCCGCGGCATGGGGCAACGCAGAAGGCAGACGGTGGGCCAGCGATAACACCCCGCCCGGCGCGGCCGGGATCAGGTTGCTGCCGGGCAACTGGCCTTGCGGAATCGGCGTGCCGGGCACACCGGGGCCAAAGCCCGCAGGGCTGCTGAGCGGCGAACCGGCCGGCGCCACGTTGCCCGGCGCTTGCACGCCGGGCGGTACCGTGGCCAGACCCGGTGCGCTGGCCGGCGGCGTGGTGGGCAGGGCCGCAGCCTCACCCGGCCGCGCCGCAAACAGCGCGTTGGCCATCTGCGCGATCAGCGCCGGGTCAAACGGGGCTTCGGGCGTGGACGGCCCGGAGAAAGAGGGGGACACCACTATCGTCTCCCCGGATTACTTGTAGGTGTCCGGGTAGTCGTGGTATTTGCCGATTTCCACATCGTCCAGCACGGCCAGTGCATCGGGCGTGAGCACGGCGAGCGAGCAGTACAGCGAAATCAGGTACGAAGAAATGGCCTGGTCGTTGATGCCCATGAAGCGCACCGACAGGCCGGGACTCTGTTCGCCCGGCAGGCCAGGCTGGTACAGGCCGACCACGCCCTGACGCTTGTCGCCCACGCGGAGCAGCAGGATCTTGCTCTTGCCATCGGCCACCGGCACCTTGTCCGACGGAATCAGCGGAATGCCGCGCCAGGTAATGAACTGCGAACCGAACAGGCTCACCGTGGGCGGCGGCGTGCCGCGGCGGGTGGCCTCGCGGCCAAAGGCAGCGATGGCGAGGGGGTGGGCCAGGAAGAAGGCCGGCTCTTTCCAGACCTTGGTCAGCAGTTCGTCCAGGTCGTCGGGCGTGGGGGCGCCGGTGAGCGGGAAGATGCGTTGCTCATCGGTCACTTGCGAGAGCAGGCCGTAGTCGGGGTTGTTGACCAGTTCGCTTTCCTGGTTTTCCTTGATAGTCTCGATGGTCAGGCGCAGCTGTTCCTTGATCTGGTCGTGCGGGCTGCTGTACAGGTCGGAAATGCGGGTGTGCACGTCAAGGATGGTGCTCACCGCGTTCAGGAAAAACTCACGCGGCTGGGCGTCGTAATCGACAAAGGTGCGTGGCAGCTGGTTCTCGGTCTGGCGCGCGGTGCAGGTGACCTTGATCGACTCCGGATCCTTCACCTG
>DASWYJ010000093.1:0-2694 GCA_036405035.1 Burkholderiaceae bacterium | reverse complement strand
GCCCGGCTCTACATGGGGATGCCGCATGTCGTGCGGTCCTCGGCGGAAAAAATCCTATGCACGAACGGGACTGTGCCGATGGCATGCCCGGCGCCTGGTGTCCATGCTGCCGGCATGGCAAGCCCTCGTCTCACGCTTGGCCGCGTCTCCATTCCCGGACAGGTCTATGCCGTCACCACGATTGCATCTGCGCGTCGTCCCTTGTTCCGGGCGGCCGTGAATGCGCGCATTGTGATCGACGCACTGCGTGAATCGGATCGCCGGCGCTGCACGTCCACGCTGGCATGGGTGGTGATGCCCGATCATCTGCATTGGTTGTTCCTGCTGCGGCAGGGCACGCTGGCCGATTGCATGCGCGGGATGAAGGCATCTGCGGGCAAGGCCATCAATCGGCACAATGGTGCCGCAGGGCCAGTCTGGCAGGCGGGATATCACGACCATGCCATCCGCACGGAAGAATCCCTGCACGCGTCAGCGCGCTATATCGTCCACAACCCCGTGCGCGCGGGACTTTGCCAGCATCCTGCCGACTACCCACATGCGTGGTGCCGTTGGCCTTGCCCGTAGAGCGGGGCAGCGCCCCGCTGCGTATCGCCCCAGCCGGGCGATGCCCGGCTCTACATCCACGCCATGTTGTAGGGCGGGGCAGCGCCCCGCTGCGTTCGTCCCAGCCGGGCGATGCTCGGCTCTACATCCACGCCATGTTGTAGGGCGGGGCACCGCTCCGCTGCGTATCGCCCCAGCCGGGCGATGCCCGGCTCTACGTCCACGCCATGTTGTAGAGCGGGGCACCGCCCCGCTGCGTGCCACCCCAGCCGGGCGATACCCGGCTCTACAATGGAAGATTAGGCGACGACGGTGGCGAAGGGGCATGCTGGAATCGTTTCTGGGCCAGCCGCGTACGCGCGGCGATCACGTGCAGGCGCTGGACGGACTGCGCGGGTTGGCGGTGCTCATCGTGGTTGCTTCGCATCTGTCCAATACCGGCTGGCTGCCGCAGCCGGGGGTGTCCGGCACCGGCAAGAGCGGCGTCTACCTGTTCTTCGTGCTCAGCGCTTACCTGCTGGCCCACGCCATGCTGGCGAAACCCCTGCGGGCGCTGGCCGAGGCCCGCTATTGGGCCAATTACGCGCTGCGCCGGATCCTGCGGATCTGGCCGCTGTACCTGGTGATTCTGCTGCTGAGCTGGGGGCTGACCCGCGCGGGCGTTGGAGCCTGGCACTACCAGCTCGACACGGCCGCGCTGTGGCGGCATCTGTCGCTGCGTGAAGGGCAGGACGTGCTGTGGTCGATCCCGGTGGAGTTCACGTTCTACCTCTGGCTGCCGGTCATCGTGGTGACGCTGATGTTCTTGCGCCGGTTGCCCGGCGGGCGCTGGTGGGGACTGTTGCTGCTGGCGGCACTGGCCTGCTGGGCGCAGTGGCGCTGGCCGGCTGCCGAGGCACCGACCAACAGCGTGCGGCTGGGGTTCTACCTTGTCGTGTTCCTGTGCGGCGTGGCGGCGGCGTTCGTGCAGCAGGCGTGGCCTTCGTTGGGGCATCACCCGCGCGCGTGGCGCGCGCTGGGCTGGCTGCTGCTGGGGTTGCTGGCAATGGCCACCCCCGCGCTGTGGGCGGCCATCGGTGGGTCCGGCTTCGATCCGGAGCTCAACCACCGCTGGTTCACGGCGTTCGGACTGGGCTGGGCGCTGCTGCTGCTCGCGGTGCTGTGGGGTGGCGGCACCCTTGGTCGTTTCTTCGCCAGCGCGCCGATGCGGCTGGTGGGCGTGGTCAGTTTCAGCGCCTATCTCTGGCATATGCCGGTGCTGCGGGCGGCCGATGCGCTGGGCCTGCGCGCGCTGGGCGGGTGGGGCTTGCCGGTGCTGCTGGTGGTGATGCTGGCGGTGGCGATGGGCTCGTTCCTGCTGCTGGAGCGCCCGTGGCGGGAGCTGCGCCTGGCAAAGCGCGCCTGAAGGCGGCCGCAATGGCCCGCATGGCGCCAGGGCGAGACAGGCCGGTTCGGGCCTATGGCCTGTCCTGCCGCGGGTATCATTGGCGGCTTGTCCTGTCCGGGTCGGCCTGTGCGGCAACCTTATTCCTCGTCCGGTACCACCGAACGGCACTCCGGTTCGCCGCGGGCGCTGCTGTCTACGCTGGTGCGCAATCGGGGGTTGGTGCGCCAGCTGGCGTGGCAGGAGATCGCCGGGCGCTACCGGGCGTCGCTGCTCGGGGTGGCTTGGATGGCCATCACGCCGCTGCTGATGCTGGCGGTCTATACCTTCGTGTTCGCCATCGTCTTCCAGTCGCGCTGGGGCACCGGCGCGACCGTGAACAAGGCCCAGTTCGCCGTCGTGCTGTTCGCCGGGCTGGCGGTGTTCAACCTGTTCGGTGAAAGCATCGGCCGTGCGCCGGGGCTGGTGGTGGGCAATGCCAACTATGTCAAGCGGGTGGTGTTTCCACTGGAGCTGCTGCCGGTCATTGCGGTCTGCGGCGCCCTGTTCCATTTCGCGGCCAGCATGCTGGTCTGGACCGCCGTTGCGTGGTACCTGATCGGTCCGCTGCCGGTCACGGCGCTGCTGCTGCCGGTCGTGCTGCTGCCGCTCCTGCTGGGCACGCTGGGGCTTTGCTGGCTGCTGTCGGCGCTGGGCGTCTATCTGCGCGACGTGGGGCAGGTGGCCGGAGTCGCGGTGACCGGCCTGCTGTTCCTGTCCCCGAT
>DASWYJ010000092.1:0-4513 GCA_036405035.1 Burkholderiaceae bacterium | reverse complement strand
CGGCGCGTTCTTCACCGTGATCGGTGATTTGCCCAGTGCCACGGCCAGCGCCTGCACTGCCGCGTGGGTGGCGTCGCTGGTTTGCAGGCCGCGGATGATTTCCACCAGCGCCATCATCGGCACCGGGTTGAAGAAATGCATACCGATGAAGCGGTCGGCCCGGCCCGTGACCGCCGCCAGCTTGGTGATCGAGATCGACGAGGTGTTGGAGGCGATCAGCACTTCAGGGGCGAGCTGCGCGTCGAGCTGCTTCAGGATCTTGACCTTCAGATCGTAGTTCTCGGTGGCCGCTTCGATCACCAGTTGCGCGGCCGCCAGGTCCTCGTAGCGGGTCGAGCCGGTGATGCGCGCCAGCGCCGCATCCTTGTCGGCGGCAGTCATCTTTTCCTTCTTGATCAGGCGGTCCAGGCTGCCGGCCACGGTGGCCACACCCTTGGCCACGGAAGCCTCCGAAATATCGACCATCACCACACGAATGCCGGCCACCGCGCAGGCCTGCGCAATGCCGTTGCCCATGGTGCCGGCGCCGATGATGCCCACGGTCTGGATGGGGGTGGAAAGACTCATGAAAAACTCCGCAAGGTTGAATGAAAAGCAGGCGTGGCGCGGGGCTCGCCGAATCAGGCGGTGATGTTACCGCGGAGGGCCTCCGGGTGAAAAAGCAACAAAGTGGTCCGGGAGCGTGGTCAAAACAACGACTACTTCACGAACCAATTTCTGCTTCGGACAGCGTGTCAGACAAGCACTGACACGCGATTTGGCAGGCTGCCGACGGGGCGCTCTGAAGGCCGTGGCTACATTGGGGCTGTCACCAGAAAGGGTGCAAACAGCCGGTAGTCAACCGGCACTACCGTGTACCAAAGGGAGCTTTTCATGTCCGTTCAAACCTATTCCGCGAATCCGTTCTCCATGCTGCTCAATGCAGAGGCCGTGCTACAGGAAATGCACCGTTCGGAAAGTCTGGAAAGGCTGGAACACCATGTCCACCGCCCGCTCGACAAGGTGACCAAGGTGCGCATGCCGGCTGATCTTGCCGCCTTTGATGCCTCGGTGGATGCCACGCTGGAAATCGAAGAGGCGGACGATGTCGGCGACGACCTCGACGCCGGTTCGCTGGCGCACTGAGTCCGCCTGCTCCCTTGCTTAAGGTTTTTTTAGGAAAACCTTAAGCAATTTTTAGCAGCGCCCCGGCGAGGGGCTGCCTAGACTTCTTTCCAACCCGCCAGTGCAAGGGGCACCGGGCGGATCGCATGGAGAGAAGCATGAAAATAGACATCCACGAAATGCAGCAGATCGCCGCTGTTGCACCCCCCCGGCTGGACCTGTACGCCACCATCCACAAGGCCCTGCGGGCCTGCATGGCCGATGCGCTGCTCGCGCTGGGCCGCATGGACACCACCGACAACACCGAAGTCGCGGCCATCGGCACGAAGCTGGGGCAGCTGCTGGACCTGTGCGCCAGTCACCTGGAACACGAAAACGCCTTCATCCATGCCGCCATCGAGGCGCGCGCGCCGGGTGCCAGCGGAACCATTGCCGGCGAGCATGTTGTGCATTGCGAGGAAATCGCCGCGCTGCGCGCTGGCGTGGCGCAACTGCAGGCCAGCGAAGCGGGCAGCCGGGAGCGTGTGGCGCTGGCGCTGTACCGCGCACTGGCGCTGTTCGTGGGCCACAACTTCGCACACATGCAGGTGGAGGAATCGGTCCACAACCGCGCACTGTGGAACCACTACTCCGACGATGAACTCGCCGCCATCCACGGTGCGCTGGTGGCATCCATTCCGCCGCAGGAAATGATGCAGGTCATGCGCTGGATGGTGCCGTACATGAACCCGGCCGAGCGCACCCTGGTGCTGGCCGACATGCGGCGCCATGCGCCGGCGCCGGCCTTTGCCGCCGTGCTCGACGTGGTGCGCCCGCATCTGGACGACACGGCCTGGGCCAAGCTCGCGCGCAGCCTGCAGCTGCCGTGCGTGCCGGGCCTGGTGGCGTACTGAGTCCCCGCCGTCAGGCTGCAACGTCCGCCAGCACCAGCGGGCGTTCGCACACCAGCCGGAAACGGCCCCGGCCGCTTTTCTCGATCTGCACCGCCGCGCCATGCTCGGTCAGGCGGCGCTGCAGCAGCAACAGCCGCGCTTCCAGGTTGTCGGCCAGATCGGGCAGGCCCAGCGACGCATCGAGCCGGAGTTCGCGGTTGGAAAACTCGGTGCGGCCGTGGTGCACCCGGTCGTGCACCAGCTTCCAGAAAATGGCGCCCGCCACGCCCTTGATGAGGTATTGCTCACCAATGAAGATGCTGTCATTGGCGCAGAAGCGCCGGATCTGCAGCGGCGGGCCGGATGCCGCCACGGCCGGCGGCGCCGGTGTGGCCTCGGCAGTGTCGGTCGTGGCCTGCAGCAGGTCGATCGCTGCGCCGAGGTGGCCGGAAATCGCCACCAGCATGTCTTCATCCTCGAAATTGAAGCGGCGCTCCTGCGGGCTTTCAATGAACAGCACCCCCAGCAGCCGGCCCGCCGAGCGGATGGGCACTGCCAGCTGGCTGTGCGGCTCGGCCAGCCCGGGGTAGGGGATGTCGGTCGCCAGCGCGAGCGCCGGCTCGCCGGCCTGCAGGCTGCTGCGCACCGCGTGGCTGTAGAGCCGTGCGCTGGTCATGTGCATGATGCGCACCGGTGTGCCCGCCTGTGCCGCCACACCGATGACGCCCTGGCCCCACGCGATTTCCGAACCGATGCCGGAAGTCGGGTAGCCCCGGCTGGCCACGGTGTACAGCCGCCCGGCGGGGGCGTCGGCCATCAGCACCATCGCATGGCGAACGCCCAGCGTGTCGGTCAGCACATCCAGCGTGTGGTTGAGCAGGTCGTCCAGGGTGGTGCAGCCGGCCATGCGTTCGCTGCAGCGGCGCAGCGCAGGCAACAGGCCACAGCGCGGCGGCGGGGCCGGCAGCGGCTGGCCATCGACCCGCTCGATGCCCTGAACAGCATAGATGTCGGCGCCCCGCAGCACAAAGACATCGGCCATGCCACTGTGCGATGCAATGCCGGCCAGCTGGGCCCGCATGCTCTCGAAGAGCGGCCCCGCCGTTTCGGTGCGCAGGTAGCGGATGTGCAGGCGGAAGAACTCCGCCGTTTCCGGGTGCAGCACCAGCAGCGTGGCCACCGGGTTGGCCAGGATGTTCTGCCGCGTCTTGTTGAAGAACTGAAAGGACAGGGCCACATGGCTCTCGTCCACATATACCACCTGCGACAGGTAGGCCACATTGGGCTGCCCATCGGCCGAGGCGGTGGCGATCACCGCCGGAATCGCCCCCTCCAGGCAGGGGCGCAGCGCACCGAGCGGAATCGGGTTCATGGGGCTGCTGCTCCCGCCGCATCCGGTGCGAGCGTGGCGCCAGCCCGCGGGCCGGGCGCCTGGTTGAAAGCCTGCTCCGGCACGAAATGCACCGCCACCAGGTCATCCAGGGTAAAGGCCAGCATGGCCCGGACGAACGCCGGCGCAAACCCGACCAGGCCCACCTCGTGTTCCATCGATGTGCGGTAGGCCTGCAGTGCGGGCAGGTCGGTGGTGTCTGCGGACCGCATGGTCAGCCGCGATGCCTTGACCTGCACGGTGCGGTGCGAGATGGGTTCGCTGAACACCACCGCGATGGCGCCGGTGGCGGCGAGATCGCCCAGCAGCGGGCCCGATTGCCGCCGCGACAGGAACACCGTGACGCTGGCGCCGCCGGCCTCCACCCTGCTGCCTACCGCCCGCATGATGCTGGGCCCGCCCGCACCGCAGGCGCTGACGATGACCGACACGCCCTTGGCCATCATGGCGACGTGGTCGGCTGGCAGCAGCCCGGGAGCAAGGTGCGTGGACATGCGGGCAGTATAAAAAATGGCCGCAGCGATTGCCTGTAGGTCAGGCCCGGAAGCGCCTGCGTGTCAGTGCCAGCGCAATCCAGAAGCCGGCCACCGCATAGGCTGCCAGCACCAGCAGGTGCTGCAGCGGGTGTGTGGGCCACTGGTCCATGAACAGCGGGCGCACCAGCTCCACCGCATTCGTCAGCGGCAGCCAGTCGGAAACCGTGCGCACCCATCCGGGCAACTGGTCACGCGGGAAGAAGATGCCGCTGAGGAACATCATCGGCGTGAGAAACAGCGTGAAGAAATAGGTGAAGAAATCGTAGCTTCTGGCCAGCGCATTGAAGATCAGCGCAATACAGCTGAAGGTGATGCCCACGCCCAGCAGCACCGGCCAGGCCAGCAGCAGCTTGGGGGAATGGGAGATGCCCAGGGCCAGCATCACGCCCAGGATGGCGGTGGTGGTGAACAGCGACTTGAAGCCGGCCCACAGCATCTCGGAGAAGACGATGTTGTCCAGGCTCACCGGCGCGTTCATGATGCCGTCCCAGGTGCGCTGCACCTGCATCCGGGAGTAGGCCGAATACAGCGCCTCGAAGCTGGCCGCGTTCATCGCACTCATGCAGATGCTGCCGCTGGCCAGGAACAGGATGTAGGGCACCGGTGTGCCG
>DASWYJ010000091.1:0-11845 GCA_036405035.1 Burkholderiaceae bacterium | reverse complement strand
GATGAACTCGACCGGGTCGAAGGGGATACAGGCAGTCTTGGACATGACGGGCCGCTCAGATGTTGATGGCCAGCTTGGTGGCGAGCTGGATGTCGCGGTCCTGCGTGCGGGTGTCGCCCGCGGTCAGCATGACCAGGGTGGTCGGCTCCAGGTAGACGAAGTACAGCCGGTACCCCAGGCCCTGCTCGATGCGCATCTCGTACATGCCGGGGCGCACCTCGTGCACGTCGCTGGGCAGGCCCAGGTGCAGCCGGTCCACATGGGCGAGCACCAGGCCGCGCGCACGCTTGCCGCGCTGGTGGATCAGCCACAGCTTGAATTCATGGGTATGCCGAATCTCGACCATGGTCTCTTTTTGTCAGGGTGGCGCCACCGCGCGGGATCATGAGAACGTGTTCACGGTCTCAGCGGCTGCATTCTGGCACAGCACCGGTGTGCCTCAGTTCAGGGCCCGCCGCAGCTCGGCCACCCGCTCGGCGATGGCATCCACGTCCAGGGCGTCCTCGATGTTGGCAATGTAGGTTTCCAGGTCTTCCACGGCCTGTGCGGCATGGCCCTGTTCGGCATGGGCCAGGCCCCGGTCGCGGTATTCGGCCCAGGCCTCGGGCAGTAGCACGATCAGGCGGTCCTGCACCAGGATCAGGCGCTGCCAGTCTTCCTGCGTGCGGTGCACTTCCTTCAGGTTGCGCAGCATGCGGGCAATGATGTCGCGCGGCGTGGCGGCCTGCAGGTACAGGCCCATCGGCACGTCGAACTCATCGACCAGCCCGCTGCGGCGCTTGTAGGGTTCCAGCCGCTCGGCCAGTTCCTCGCGGCTGAGCGACTGGCCGGTGAATGGATCGATCACCACCTGCCCCTTGGGCAGGTTGACCTTGACCATGAAGTGCCCCGGAAAACCCACGCCCCGCGCCTGCAGCCCCAGGCCCTGTGCCAGCTCGATCCACAGCACCGCCAGCGAGATGGGAATGCCGCGCCGCGTGCGCAGCACCGCATTGAGGTAGCTGTTGTCCGGGTCGTAGTAGTCGTTGACGTTCCCGCCGAAGCTCAGGTCATGGAAGAAGAACTGGTTGAGCACGCGCAGCCGCTGCAGCGGCGCGGCGTCGGCCGGGATGCGGCGTTTCAGCCGCGCCAGCAACTGGTCCACATCATCGAGCACCTGCTGCACATCGAGGTCGGGGTATTCGTCCTGGGCCAGGCTGCTGGCAGCTTCGAGCAGCGGGAAATGGTCGTCGCTCTGGACCAGCGCGCTGAAATACGCGAGCGGGGTCAGGGCGGTAAAACTGAATGGCATGGAAGGTCTTTTTAATAGACTGGGAGAAAGCCGTCAAGCCGGGAGCCGGGTACGGGCTAGCGCCGCAGCAGCTGCCGCAGCTTCATGCCGCCGCCCCAGAGCGCTACCAGATAGATAGCGGCAGAGCCAATCAGGATGCTGGCCAGAATGCCAATTCGCTTCCAGGCGTCGGCCCGCAGCTCGATCCAGTGCACCCGCCCGCCGCTCCACATCAGGAACACCGCGAGCAGCGCGCTGGCAGCGACCACCTGCAGCGCGAATACGCCCCAGCCGGGTGCGGGCCGGTAGCTGCCCCGGCGCACCAGCCCGATCAGCAGCCACAGCGCATTGACCAGCGCGCCGATGCCAATGGCCAGCGCCAGGCCGGCATGCTGGAGCAGCGGTACCAGCGCAATATTGAGGAGCTGGGTGATGACCAGCACCACGATGGCAATGCGCACTGGCGTCCGGATATCCTGGCTGGCATAGAAACCGGGCGCCAGCACCTTGATCGCCACCAGTCCGAGCAGGCCCACGCCGTAACCCACCAGCGCCGCGGTGGTCTGCTGCACGTCGGCGGCGGTGAAGGCGCCGTAGTGGTACAGCACCGCCACCAGCGGCTCGGCAAAGGTCAGCAGCACCACCGCGCAGGGCACCGCCAGCACCACCACCAGCCGCAGGCCCCAGTCGAGCATGGCGGAATAGGCCGCGTCGTCCTTGGCGGCGCGTGCGGCGGCCAGCTGGGGCGTCAGCACCACGCCCAGGGCCACGCCCAGCATCGCGGTGGGGAATTCCATCAGCCGGTCGGCATAGCTGAGCCAGCTCACGCTGCCCGGCGCCAGGTGCGACGCGATCTGGGTGTTGATCAGCAGCGATATCTGCGCCACGCTCACCCCCAGCAGGGCCGGCAGCATCAGCCGGGTGATCTGGCGGGTGCCGGGGTCGGCCCAGGCATCGCGCAGCCGGCTCCAGGCCAGGCTGGGCCGCGGCAACAGGCCCAGCCGCAGCAGCGCCGGCACCTGGGCGCCGAGTTGCAGCAGCCCGCCCAGCATCACCCCGGCCGCCAGCGCATAGATGGCCGGAATGCCCTGCGACTGGAACCACGGCGCCAGCTTCCAGGCCGCGGCGATCATGGCCACGTTCAGCAGTACTGGCGTGGCGGCCGGCACGGCAAAACGCTTCCAGGTGTTGAGCACGCCGGAAGCCAGCGCCACCAGCGACATGCAGGCAATGTAGGGAAACATCCAGCGCGTCATCAGCACCGCGGCCTCGAAACCGGCAGGCTCCTGCTGCAGGCCGCTGGCCATGGCCCACACCAGCACCGGCGCGCCAGCCACGCCGACCACGCAGGTCAGCAGCAGCACCAGCACCAGCAGGCTGGCCACCCGGTCGATCAGCAGCCGGGTGGCTTCCTCGCCCTGCTGCGCGCGGGCCGTGGCCAGCACCGGCACAAAAGCCTGGCTGAAGGCGCCTTCGGCAAACAGCCGGCGGAACAGGTTGGGAATGCGGAACGCGACGTTGAAGGCATCGGTCAGCGCCGAGGCGCCAAAGGTTGCCGCAATCAGCAGCTCGCGCACCAGACCGGTGATACGGGATGCCAGCGTGAACAGCGATACGGTGGAAGCGGCTTTGAAGAGCGACACGCGGCCTAGTGTATGCGGCCCGTTGCGCCTCCCTCCCGCGCCCGGGGCTGAATGGCATGCCGCCCCGCTCTCGCCTATAATGGAGGGCTTTGCTGGCAACATCCTCAGACACAAGGAACCGAAATGGCTACCAAACCCAAGAAAAAGAACCCGCGCCTGGCGTCGGGCCGCAAGCGCGTCCGCCAGGACGTCAAGATCAACGCAGCCAATACCTCGCTGCGTTCCAAATACCGTACCGCAGTGAAGAACGTCGAAAAGGCTGTTCTCGCCGGCGACAAGACCAAGGCGACCGAACTGTTCGCCAAGATGCAGGCCGTGGTGGACACCGTGGCCGACAAGGGCATCTTCCACAAGAACAAGGCTGCCCGTGACAAGAGCCGCCTCAGCACCAAGGTGAAAGCCTTGGCACTCGCCGCCTGATTTTCAGGCAACCGCCCGCAGCAGATTGCCTGCTGCGCCGTTTGTAACGGGTGCGCTGCCAGCAAAGAGCAAAAAAGCCGTCGCAAGACGGCTTTTTTGTGGGCGCTTGAAAAGTCAGGTCTTGGCTGGCGGATCGGGCAGCAGGCAGATTTCGCGCACTTCGAGGTTGTTGTCGCGGGCGAAATTGAGCACGAAATCCCAGGCCATGGGTTCCATGTCGCGCAGCTCGCGGTTCACCACCACGCATTTCACGCCGCCTACGGTATTGGGCACACACCACGGGGAATAACTGAGGTGGCTACCCGGCTGGGCGCCACCGGGGCGGAACGGGCTCATTACGCCGGCGAGGCGCTCGGCCCAGTCGCTCGGGCGGAATGTCTTGCCATCCGGCGTCTGGCCGAGGATGACGACTTCTTTGGCGGAGGATGAAACCATCGGGTAGAGGTGCTTTCGGGTGGAGGGCAGGCGCCGGGATCACCGGGCTGCTGCACCGCACAAGTATTCTATCTTATATAAGACTTGGTCTTTCCGTTCAGGGCATCGCTGTCATGCGGGATTGTCATGAACCCAAGCAAGCTCTGCGCCTAAAATCGGGGTCCGCAGCCCTGATTGACCGGGCTGTTTTGCTTTTGGAGCCATCCCCGGAGAGAGCCCATGAATGCCGCAGTGCCCAACCTGAACGCCGCCACCTCACCCCACGTGATGAATACCTACGGCCGCCTGCCGATCGCCATGTCGCATGGCCGTGGCTGCCGCGTATGGGACGTGAACGGCAAGGAATACCTCGACGCGCTGGGTGGCATTGCCGTCAATACCCTGGGGCACGCCCACCCCAAACTGGTGCATGCGCTGCAGGAACAGATTGCCACGCTGATCCACACCAGCAACTACTACCACGTGCCCGGCCAGGAAGCGCTGGCCACCAAGCTGGTGGCGCTATCGAGCCTGACCAACGCGTTCTTCTGCTCGACCGGGCTGGAAGCCAACGAAGCCGCACTGAAGCTGGCCCGCAAGTTCGGCCATGACAAGGGCATCGAGCGCCCGGAAATCGTGGTGTACGAGAAAGCCTTCCATGGCCGCAGCATCGCCACGCTGTCCGCCACCGGCAACCCCAAGGTGCAGGCCGGGTTTGGCCCGCTGGTCGAGGGCTTCATCCGGGTACCCATCAACAACATCGAACAACTCAAAGCCGCCACCGAAGGCAATCCCAATGTGGTGGCAGTGTTCTTTGAAGCCATCCAGGGCGAAGGCGGCGTCAACCCCATGCACCTGGACTACCTGCGCGACGTGCGCGCACTGTGCGACGAACGCGACTGGCTGCTGATGATCGACGAGGTGCAATGTGGCATGGGCCGCACCGGCAAGTGGTTTGCGCACCAGTGGGCCGGCATCCAGCCCGACGTGATGCCACTGGCCAAGGGCCTGGGCTCGGGCGTGCCGATTGGCGCGGTGGTGGCCGGCCCCAGGGCCGCAAGCATCTTCCAGCCGGGCAACCACGGCACCACCTTTGGCGGCAACCCGCTGGCCATGCGCGCCGGCATCGAGACCATCCGCATCATGGAAGAAGAAGGCCTGCTGGAGAACGCGGCCACGGTTGGTGCCCACCTGAAGGCGGCGCTGGCACAGGCGCTGGCCGGCAATCCCGGTGTGAAGGACATCCGCGGCCAGGGCCTGATGCTGGGCATCGAGCTGGCCCGCCCCTGCGGTGTGCTGGCGCAGCGTGCGGCAGAAGCAGGCCTGCTCATCAGCGTGACGGCCGACAGCGTGATCCGGCTGGTGCCGCCGCTGATCCTGAGCCGCGCCGAGGCCGACGAGATCGTCGCGCGGCTGGTGCCCCTGGTCACCCAGTTCCTCAGCGAAGCCGCGTGATGCCGATCCAGCACTACCTCCAGTTCTCCGACCTCACGGCCGACGACTACGCCCACCTGTTCGCCCGCGCGGCCTTCATCAAGAAGAAGTTCAAGGCCTACGAGAAGTACCAGCCGCTGGCCGACCGCACGCTGGCCATGATCTTCGAGAAGGCCTCCACCCGCACGCGGGTGAGCTTCGAGGCCGGCATGTACCAGCTCGGCGGCAGCGTGGTGCACCTGACCACCGGCGACAGCCAGCTTGGCCGCGCCGAGCCCATCGAGGACAGCGCCAAGGTCATCAGCCGCATGGTGGACCTGGTGATGATCCGCACCTACGAACAGACCAAGATCGATACCTTTGCCGCGCATTCACGGGTGCCGGTCATCAACGGCCTGACCAACGAGTTCCACCCCTGCCAGATCCTGGCCGACATCTTCACCTTCATCGAGCACCGCGGCAGCATCCAGGGCAAGGTGGTGGCCTGGGTGGGTGACGGCAACAACATGGCCAACACCTGGCTGCAGGCGGCCGAGCTGCTGGGTTTCACCGTGCATGTGAGCACGCCCAGCGGCTACGAGATCGACCAGTCGGTGGCCGGCCTGCGCTCGGGCGACAGCTACAAGGTCTTCAAGGACCCGATGGACGCCTGCCGCGGTGCCGACCTGGTGACCACCGACGTCTGGACCAGCATGGGCTTCGAGGCCGAGAACGAGGCCCGCAAGAAGGCCTTCGCCGACTGGTGTGTCGACGCCGACATGATGCGCGTGGCCCGGCCCGAAGCCCTTTTCATGCACTGCCTGCCCGCCCACCGTGGCGAGGAGGTCATGGCCGACGTGATCGACGGCCCGCAATCGGTGGTGTGGGACGAGGCCGAAAACAGGATGCACGCGCAGAAGGCCCTGATGGAATTCCTGCTACTCGGCCGCGTGGCCTGACCACCGGCATGAACGCCGCCGGGCCACCCCAAGGCGCGAACGTCCCCTTGGGGGGCAGCGAACCCCGGAAACCGGACGAGCGTGGGGGCCACCCTCTGGATTGCCAGCACTGCGGCGCCTGCTGCGCCAGCTTCCGCGTGGACTTTGCCGTCTACGAAATGGAAGACATGGGCGGCCGCGTGCCCCGCGGGCTGGCGGTGGACCTGAACGGCAGCACCTGCCGCATGCGCGGCACCGACCATGTGCCCATCCGCTGCGCTGCACTCACTGGCACGGTGGGCGAGAAAGTGGCCTGCGGGATTTACGAGTGGCGGCCGTCGCCGTGCCGGGAATTCGAGGCGGGCAGCGATGCCTGTGGCAGGGCGCGCCTGCGCCACGGCCTGCCGCCGGAATAGGTCCGCCGGCTCAGCCGCCACCCCGGCGGGTGTAGGCATCGAAGTGGGCAATGAATGCAGCCCATTCGGCGCCGTCGCAGCCCCGCCCGGTGATCTCCAGCTGCAGCCGCTGAATACGGACCAGCGCAATGCGGCGGGGCGGCAGAACCGTCCACGCCAGCACCACCTCTCCCCGCCCCAGCACCACAGCACAGGTCGCCGGGCCCCGCCAGGTGATGGGGCGGTGGCCCACTGCGCCCGGCAGCCAGCGCAGCAGGTCGTCCACGGTGCAGCCCATGTCGCGGACAAGCCGCTCGCCGGGCTCCCAATCGGACATCAGCCGCCGGCAATCGGCGGCCACACGGCCAGCGCATCGCCCGCCGCCAGCGCCCGCGTTGCCCGCAGTTCGGGTGCGATGTAGTGCCCATTGACCAGCACCAGGTGCACCAGCTTGGGTGGCATGCTGAAGCGGTCGATCACCTGCTGCACCGTGCTGCCTTCGTCCACCTGCAGCGTGAGCTGGTTGCGGTGGCGGGCCTCGGCGGGCAGGTAGTCGGTGAGCGTGGCGAACAGCTTGAAGGTGATGTCCATCCTCTGGTTTATACCCGGCTGGCGCGCGACGCCCAGGCATCCTGGGCCTGCGCGCAGGACAGGTAGGCTTCCATGACCTTGGTCGGCTCTTCCATCAGGATGTCGCGCCAGTGGCCGAGCGCCACACGGCCCTGGATCAGGCCACGCAGCACGCCGACGTGGTGGGTCAAGCCCAGGCTGGTGGCCCCGACCAGCCGGTCGTCCTGGAACTCCAGCCGCAGGTACTTGAAGCCGGCCTCGTCGACATGCTCGACATGGCGGCCGCCGTCCTTGGCGTCGGCGCCCCACCACTGGCCAAACGACGCGGCGATCAGGCCCAGCGTGTCCAGCACGTTCATCGCCAGGCTGCCCTGCGACGCGGTGGCGCCGCCACACATGTTGAGCGCGGCGATGCGGGCTTCGTCGGCGGCGGCGGGCTGGATCATGTTGAGGCTGCGCTCGCCGGTGGAAAAATCGACCGCGTTGATGACGTCACCCGCCGCGTACACGCCGGGCACGCTGGTGCGCATCTGCGCATCGACCAGGATGCCGTCCTTGCAGGCGATGCCCGAGCCTTCCAGGAATTCGAGGTTGGGCTTGACGCCGGTGGCCACGATCACCACGTCGGCCTCAACCGTCTGGCCATTCGACAGCTTGGCCTGGATGGGCGCGCCGGCCGCCGGCTTGCCGCCACCGCCGAACAGGCCCGCCACTTTGGACAGCAGGCCGCCACCGGAAGCAGCCGCGCTGCCCTGCAGCGACTCGACCTTGGCGTCGGTCACCACCTGCACACCCTGCTTGATGCACCAGGCCTTGATCATCGCGCCGGCCTTCTCGGTCATCATGCGCGGCACCATGCGGTTGCCCATCTCGACCACGGTGAGCTGGCCGCCCTCGCCTTTCACGCGCTGGGCCAGTGCTTCCATGATGATGCAGCCAATGAAGCCGGCACCCATCTGCAGCACCCGCGAACCGGGCTGCACCTGGGCCATGATGGCGCGGGCGTCGGCCAGCGTCCAGCAGGTGTGCACGTTGGGCTGGTCAAGGCCGGGAATGGGCGGGCGCACCGGGCGCGCGCCGGTGGCAATCAGCAGCCGGTCGTAGCTTTGCTGGGTGCCGTCCGAGAGCTTGACCACGCGCGCCGCGGTATCCACCGCCGTGGCACGCAGCCGCTTCAGCCCGATGCCCAGCGCCCGGAAATGGTCAGCGCCCTTGCGCAGGTGGGTGCCCTGCTCGCCCACCTGGCCGATCAGCAGGTAGGGGATGGCCATGCGGGAATACGGCGCCTCATCCTCCTCGCCGATCACCAGGACCTGGTCGTTCGGCGACTGCTTGCGGATGGTTTCGGCCGCAATCACACCGGCGGGGCCGGCGCCCAGAATCACATGCAGCATGGTTGGTGTCCTGTTTCTCAAACAAAAAGTGGCGCTGTCCAGCGCCACTGCTTGCTATTTTGCTATCAATTTACAAGCAATCACGCGCAGGCTAGAGACCCAGGCGCGCGCGGGTTTCGGGCAGGGGAACGCCTTCGGCGTCCCAGCCGCGGATCTTGTAATACTGCGGCAGCATGATGTCGAGGCGGTTGACGCTGCCCTTCGACGCCCCGGTCTGCGCCGGTTCGGTCAACAGGCGCTTGGGCAGGCTGTCGTCCTTCTTCGTCAGGCCCGCCGCCAGGTTGAATGCCTTCTCCATGTTCCAGATGCGCTCGCCAATGTGGTTCAGGTGTTCCATCGTGAACTCCTCACCGCAGGCGGCCTGCAATTGGGGCGCCACGTCAGCCAGCGTCCAGGCGAAGCTGGTGAAGATGCAGATGCCGGCGGCGTCAAATGCGGCGGTGGCGTCCTGGAAAGCCTTGACCAGTTCCGGCTTGCCTGCGTGTTCGGCGGGCTCGGTCTTGACCGGGATGCCCAGCACTTCGGAGGCGATGGTGTAGCCGCGCAGGTGGCAGGCACCGCGGTTGCTGGTGGCATAGGCCAGGCCAATGCCCTGGATGGCGCGGCCGTCGTAGGCTGGGAATTCCTGGCCCTTGACGCTCATCGACAGATCGGGGTGGCCGTATTTTTCGGTCAGGCGCCTGGAGCCCTGGCCGATTTCCCGGCCAAAGCCTTCGCTCTTGCCGGTGATCTCGGCAAAATAGGCCAGCGCCTGCGCGGAGCCGAATGGCGCCTCGATGCCCAGCTGCTCCTTGGTCAGCACACCCATCTCATACAGCTCCATCACCGCGCCCACGGTGGCGCCGAAGGAGATCGGGTCCATGCCGTACTCGTTGCACAGCATGTTGGCGTACTGCAGCGCTTCCAGGTCGTTCACGCCGTTGGCCGCACCCAGTGCCCAGGCGGCTTCGTACTCCAGGCCACCGGAGGCGGCGTGGTACTGCGGCTTGTCTTTCACGGTGAAGTGGCCCGGGTCCATCTTGGAGATGCGGCCGCAGGCGATGGTGCAGCCAAAGCAGGCCTGGTTGGTCACCAGGTGCTTCTTGCCGTCGCTCTCGCGCGGCGCGCCCATGGCTTCGGCCGAGATGTCCTTGGCGCCGTCGAATTGCACGGCCTGGTGGTTGCGCGTGGGCAGGCCACCGATTTCGTTGATGACGTTCATCAACACCTGCGTGCCGTAGGCGGGCAGGCCCTGGCCGGTCACGGCGTTGTCCTTCAGCACCTTGTTGGCGGCGGAAACCGCCGTGAAGAAGGCCTTGCTGTCCTTCAGGTTGCCCACGCCCAGCGTGCCGCGCACGGCAATGGCCTTGAGGTTCTTGCTGCCCATCACCGTGCCCACGCCCGAGCGGCCGGCGGCGCGGTGCAGGTCGTTGACGATGGCGGCATACAGCACGCCGTTTTCACCGGCCGGGCCGATGCCGGAGACACGGATCAGCGGGTCCTGGTGGCGGGTCTTGATGGCGGGCTCGGTGTCCCAGACGCTCTTGCCCCACAGGTCGGAGGCATCGAGCAGCTGGGCCTTGTCGTTCTCGATCAGCAGGTACACCGGTTTGGCCGACTTGCCCTCGACGATGACCATGTCCCAGCCGGCCGATTTCAGTTCCGCACCGAAATAGCCACCCGAATTGGAGCAGGCAATGGCGCCGGTCAGCGGGCTCTTGGTGACCACGGTGTAGCGGCCGCCGGTGGACACCATGGTGCCGGTCAGCGGGCCGGTAGCCCAGATCATCTTGTTCTCGGGCGCGAGTGCATCGACCTTGGGGTCGATCTCGCTGATCAGGTACTTCGAGGCCAGGCCGCGCGAGCCGATGTAGGCGCGGGCCCATTCCATGTTGAGGGGCTCGCTTGTGCAGGTGCCCGCCGTCAGGTTGACGCGCAGGATTTTTCCGGTCCAGCTCATGGTTGTTCTCCCTTGGTCCGTTGCGTTCAGGCCTGAGCGCCGTTGGTGGTCTTGGCGGCCCACTGCTTCATGCGGTCGAGGCCAGTCCAGTTGGCGTCCACATAGGTGATGGCGCCGGTGGGGCAGGCGGTGGCGCAGGCCGGGTCGCCGCCACACAGGTCGCACTTCTGTACCTTGCCGGTTTCCTGCACGTAGTTGATGGTGCCGAACGGGCAGGCGATGGTGCACACCTTGCAGCCCACGCAGGTCGATTCATTGACCACCTTGGCGCCGGTGAGCTTGTCGAGCGTGATGGCTTCCACCGGGCAGGCGTGCAGGCACCAGGCCTCGTCGCACTGGGTGCAGGTGTAGGGGACCTTCTTGCCGGTCTCGTGGAAATCGAACACCTTGATGCGCGATTTCGCGGTGGCGAAAACGCCGTAGTTCTCGTGGCTGCAGGCCATCTCGCACTGCAGGCAGCCGGTGCACTTGTCGGCGTTGATGTGCAAAACCTTTTCCATGTGGAGCTCCTGAATCGCTGCCGGCCCTGCCTATGCAACGGCATTCCTATGAATATTTATGCATAGGATTCTAGGGATAGCCCCGCCATGAAACCAGTCTCGTGAATACCCTGTGAAATGGGCCGTATCGTGTGCCAAATTGGCACAGGTTGGCTGGTACACGCACCATTTTTGTACTCCGGCTGGAGTGATGGGCACGCGGCGGCGCAACCGGCACCTGTGGTCACGGCCGGAGCCAGCCAGCGGATGGCGCGGCAACCGGGGCGGCGGGGGGCCGCCGAAACGCCTAACCGCGATCGGTCGCGGGGGGCTCGGTGCGGAGCTTGCGGTAGATGGTGTTGCGGCTCACGCCCAACTGGCGCGCAGCGAGCGACACATTGCCGGCCGCCGCCCGGATGGCGGCGCGGATGCTGTCGAGTTCCAGGGCCTGCAGGGTCTGGCTGCTGGCATGGCGCGGTGCAACGGCGGCCAGGGCAACCGGTGGCACATCGACGGCCGCCGGTACCGGCGCTGTCGCCGCGCCCATCTGCACCGTGGGGGGCTGCTGCAGGTGGCCCAGCGCGTACCAGTTGCGCCAGCTGAAGCGGGCCTGCACGAACAGGCTGCCACCACCGGGCAGGACGATCTGCATCGGGCCATGCAGGCCGCGCCGGAATTGCGTGACCAGAGCCGCCAGCGAAGTCCCCAGCAGGCTGCCCACGGTATGCCGGCGCAGCGCCGGGCTGCTGACGCCAAACAGCAGCAGCGCTGCCCGGTTGCCGCCGAGAATGCAGCCGTCCTGGCCGACCGCGATCATGGCCTCCATCAGGGTGCCAATGCATTCGGGCCGGGTATGGACCTGCAGCAGCAGCTCGTTCTGGAAATGGTCGGTCAGCCAGTGGTTCTCGATCATCCGCGCCGACATCTTGACCAGGCCCATGGTATGGGCGTGGTAGGAGCGCTGGTCGCC
>DASWYJ010000090.1:0-3243 GCA_036405035.1 Burkholderiaceae bacterium | reverse complement strand
GCGACGTCTCCCAGCGTGGCTTGGGCCTGTTCAAGCCGCCCGCCACGCGCCTGCAAGTTCGCGAGGTAGAAGCCAACCCCGGCATCGGCGGTGGGCTGCCAGGCCAGCGTGGCTTGCGCTTCGGCCTGCTCCCAGAGGGCGGCATGGCCGAACAGCTTGGCCGCTTCATAACGCGACAGCCACGTCGGTTGCTGCGTGGCATGCCGAACATCCGTGGCGTCCACGAGCTGCGTGATCGTGGATGCCGCCAACCCGGGCGTCAGGCCTGCGCATGTCGCAGGCGGGTCCACGCGCGCGGCGAGGGCGCGGAAGGCATGGACTTCGGTCAGGCTGATGCGTGGCAGCTTCTCGCTGGCCGCGGCTCGCAACAAGGCGGGATCGGCGGGCTCGCCGCGTGCGCAGGCGGCGGTAACGCGATAGAGGCGACCGAGTACGCGCCACTGCGGCGCTTCGCTCGCGATCAGTCGCTGGGTGATCTCGTCGTGCGCCTGCTTGTTGTTCCCCTGCGTCAATGCCGCTGCGTCCAGGTGGGCGCGCAGGGATTCCGGGTGGTGCTGCAGGCCCTGGCTGATGATCTGCGTGCGGTCCTGCCAGACCAGTGCGCGGCCAAGCGTGGCCACCGCGTAGGAGAGCAGCAACGCACAGCAGGCCATGATGCCCAACTGGCGTGGCGACAGGATGTTGGTGGGAACGCGCGCCAGCAGCGGGGCGACGCCGCCCACGAGTGCCCACAGCAGGCCCACGGCCGGCAGGTAGTTGCGATGTTCGAAGGCCAGGTCCAGCGGCAGGAAGCTGGACTCGATGACGTGCGCGGCCAGGAAGAAGAACCAGCCGGCGAACAACGCCGGAACCCGGCGGCGCGCGGCCACGGCCACCGCACTGATGGCCAGCAAACCCAGGAACGCGTAGAGCGTCGCTGGTGGCGCGAACCAGCCGGTCGAGGCAACGACGTCGTCGGTATACAGACCCATCAGCGCGCCGCGCGGCACCAGCAGTTGCGCCAGATAGCCCATCAGCACGCGCGGTTGGGTCAGCAGGCGCTCGGTCAGGGTGAAGTCGTAGTCCGCGTAGCCGGCCAGCAGCCGCTCGGGTTGCAGGATCAACACCGCCAGCAGCAAGGCAGCCGGCACCAGCAGGAACAGGCCGAAGAAGGTCGCCAGCGTGCGCCGACCGGTGGCCGGCGGACGGCCCAAGAAGTAGGCCAGTTCCAATACCAGGCACAGCGCGGGTGCGATCGCCGCGTGTTGCTTGCTGAAGTAGCCGGCGATCACCAGCAGTGGAAAGAGCGCAAACAATTGCCACGCCGCCTTGCGTGCATGGCCGGCCAGCAGCGCGGTGCGCGCGGACAGATAGGTCCAGACGGCCGCCAGCGCAAACAGGGTGCCCAGCTGGGCCATGCGCTGCACGGCATACAGCAAGGTGCTGGCGTTGAAGGGATGCAACAGCCACAGGGCCGCCACCGCCAGGGCGATGCCCTCGGCACGCTCGCCCAGCACGGCATCCTGCCGCGTGGCCTGGCGCACCACCTGCCACACCAGCACGCCGCACAGCAGATGGACCAGCAGGTTGCCCAGCTTGAAGGCAAAGGGATCCACGCCGCCGCCCAGTGCAGCGCTGAGCATCAGGCTGGCCATCGCGACCGGACGCGCGTCCAGCGAGGCCTGGTGGCCGAACATCGCCGATTGCCAGCTGTCCTGCCCGGCCATCCAGCGTTGCAGGCGGACGAAGGTCTCGAAGTCGTCCAGCATGAACGGACCGCCCAGCCCCGGCCAATAGAGTGCTGCCGTCAGCAGCAGGGCGGCGATCAGCAGCAGGCGGGGCGAAAGCGTCATTCAGAGGTTCCCGGGCAATGGATCAGGAGGGCTTCAACAAAAAACCCCGGCCTGAGCCGGGGTTCTGAAGCATGGCCGCGTGAAGCTGCGGCCGCAAGTCACGCTCGCGGGATTACGGACGGCACTGCGCCGGGATCTGCGAGGTCTTGGTGATGCCGGTGGCGCTGCAGGTCCACAGGATCTGCGCGTCGCCGGTCTGCCAGGTCGGGGTGAAGAGCAGGTGGCCGCCGCCCGCATCCGACAGGCCCGCATCGTTGCTCAGCAGCACGTCGACCACGCCATTTGCGCCGATGGTGATGCTGGAGACGTAGGTCGAGCTCGGCGACTGGTAGCCGGCATCGCCATTGTTGCCCGGCAGGGTGCCGGTATCCAGCGTGGTTTCGGAGACAGCCAGCTTGGCGGCAGCCGCCAGGTTGACGCCTTCCGAGACGCGGGCGCGGACGGTGTAATCCTGGTAGGCCGGAATGGCAATGACCAGCAGGATGGCGATGATCGCGATCACGATCATCAGTTCGATCAGGGTGAAGCCCTGCATGTTCTTCTTCATAACAATTCCCCTTTCAGGATTTGGCTTGATGGTAGGGACACACAAGCCCCGTGTCCCTAGCTTGGACCGTGGGCGCCGCGCTTACGGCTGCACGTGGCTAGGAAGATGGAGCAGGATGTGTGCCAACTTTCAGTGCCTCCAGCGGTTCCCCCAAACCTTCCCCGGAATGGAACCCTGACGCCGAAGTCGGGCGGACTATCGCATCATTTGCGGGTGATGTGTATCCGGAGGCCGGGCCATTCCTGCGCCCGATCACAGAATGAAACATGGCTTGCGAGCCTGCCGCGGCGGGGCTTTTCGCAAGTGCGCACGGCGTCACGGGAAATTTTCGTCACTTTGTGACGTTGCGCGTCACTTTGCGGGCGCCAATGCGTTGGCGCTTCCCCGGGCCTAGAATCCCGGCACGTGCCCGTCGGGCCGGCACGCTCGGGGATGGCATTGCGCGAAGTACTGATGATCCTGTTCGTCACCTGCTCCACGCTGGGCAGCCAGTTGCTGATCAAGCACGCCGTCGCCCGCCTCGGGACGCATGACCCGGTGCTGCGCGGGTTGGACTGGATCGTGGCGGCCATGACGTCGCCCACCGTGCTGCTGGCCATTGCGGTGCAGGCGGTGGGGTTCGTGGTGTGGGTCGTCGTGGTCAGCCGGGTCAAGCTGGGCGTGGCCTTCGCCCTCTCGGGCGCGTTCTTCTACATATTGATGGCCGCCGCCACCTGGCTGCTCTACGGCGAGCGGCTGACGATGGGCCAGTGGGCCGGCATCGCGCTGATTTCCGCGGGTGTCTTGATGGTGTCGCTGCTCGGACAGCCCGCGTGACATCGGGGTGGCACCACGCATTCGCCGTGCCGGCCCATGGGCAGTCGC
>DASWYJ010000089.1:0-7424 GCA_036405035.1 Burkholderiaceae bacterium | reverse complement strand
ACCAGCTTCTTCGGCACGATGAACAGCGAGATGCCTTTGACGCCCGGCGGCAGCTTGCCATCCGGTCCGGGAATCTTGGCCAGCACCAGGTGGATGATGTTCTCGGTCAGCTCGTGCTCGCCGGCCGAGATCCACATCTTGTTGCCCTTGAGGCGAAAGCGCGGGCCGAGGGGATCGCTTTCAAAGTCATCACCGTCCGGCACGGCACGGGTTGCCACATCGCTCAGCGACGAGCCCGCCTGTGGCTCGCTCAGGCACATCGTTCCCGACCAGCGGCCGGAGAATTCATTCAGCGCAAACACCTGTTTTTGCAGGTCTGTGCCGTGCGCCATCAGCAAATTGGCGTTGCCGGTGGTGAGCATGCCGGAGCCGATGCTGACGGAAGCCATCGCAAAAAACGCATTGGCGGCGGCCTCTAGCGTGTAGGGCAGCTGCATGCCGCCAATCGCGTAGTCCTGCGCGGCGCTGAGCATGCCGCTGGCGGCGTAGGCTTTCTGCGCATCATGGGTAGCCTGCGGCAGCGTGACCTTGTCGCCGTCGAAATGCGGCTCCTGGGTATCCACCGTGCGGTTGAACGGTGCGTATTTTTCGCGGGCGATGCGCTCACAGGTGTCGAGCACGGCGTCAAAGGTTTCGCGCGAATGGTCGGCAAAGCGCCCCCGCTGGTTCAGCGACTCGGCGTGCAGCCAGTCGTACAGCAAAAAATCCACCGTGGCGCGTACGGTCATGGGGTTGTGTCCTTGGCCGGAAGTGCGGCAATCGTGCCCTGGGCCACAGCGCAGAGCTTTTCCACGCCGTCTTTCACCAGGAACACATCGCAGCGGCAGACCGCCTGTGATTTGCCGGTGTGCACCGCGCTGGCGCGGGCAATCAGCCGCTCGCCAATGGCCGGGCGCAGGTAGTTGATCTTGAATTCGCTGGTGACCACCGGCACCCGCAGCGCGGTGCCGCCGGCAAAAGTGAGTGCATTGTCGGCTGCGTAGCTCAGCACGCCACCGTGCACGAAGCCGTGCTGCTGGCGCACCTTCTCTGCGATGGGCACCGCCAGTTCGCACTGGCCAGGGCTCAGCGCGAGCAATTCGGCGTCGATCAGGACGCTGAAAGGCTGGCTGGCCAGCACCTGCCGGCCCATCGCCAGAAATTGCTCGGGCGTAACGGTCACCGGCGGCGGGCTGGACATGCCAAGCCCGCCTTACAGCACTTCGAAGATGCCGGCCGCCCCCATGCCGCCGCCAATGCACATGGTCACCGCCACGCGCTTGGCGCCACGGCGCTTGCCTTCGATGAGGGCGTGGCCGGTCAGGCGCTGGCCGCTCACGCCGTAGGGGTGGCCCACCGCGATGGCACCGCCGTTCACATTCAGGCGGTCCGCCGGAATGCCCAGCTTGTCGCGGCAGTACAGCACCTGCACCGCAAAAGCCTCGTTCAGCTCCCACAGGTCGATGTCATTCACTGTGAGGCCCAGGCGCTTCAGCACCTTGGGCACGGCGAACACCGGGCCAATGCCCATTTCATCGGGCTCGCAGCCGGCCACGGCGAAGCCGAGGAAACGGCCCAGCGGCTTCAGGCCCTTCTGCTGCGCGTATTTTTCGTCCACCAGCACACAGGCACCGGCGCCGTCGGAGAACTGGCTGGCGTTGCCGGCCGCCACCACACCCCCGGGCACGGCGGGTTTGATGCCGGCAATGGCTTCCTTCGTGGTGCCTTCGCGGATGCCTTCGTCCTTGCTCACCTTGACCTGCTTGGTGCGCAGGCCCATGACCGGGTCGGCCACGCCGGCGGTGACGGTGATGGGGGCGATTTCGGCTTCAAACAGACCGGCCGCGAGTGCCGCGCTGGCGCGCTGCTGGCTCTGCGCGCCGTACTCGTCCATCGCGTCGCGGCCAATGCCGTAGCGCTTGGCCACCTGCTCGGCGGTCTGCAGCATGTTCCAGTAGATCTCGGGCTTTTTCTTGGCCAGGTCGAGGTCGCGCAGCATGTGGGTGTTCATCTCCTGCTGCACGCAGGAGATGCTTTCCACGCCACCCGCCACATAGACCTCGCCCTCGCCGGCGATGATGCGCTGGGCAGCCAGCGCGATGGTCTGCAGGCCCGACGAGCAGAAGCGGTTGACGGTGAGGCCGGACACATTGACCGGGCAGCCGGCCATCAGCGCGATCTGGCGCGCGATGTTGGCGCCGGTCGCGCCCTCGGGGTTGGCGCAGCCCATGATGACGTCTTCCACTGCGGCGGCGTCGATGCCGGCGCGCTGGATGGCGTGTTGCACCGCATGGCCGCCGAGGGTGGCGCCATGGGTCATGTTGAAAGCACCCTTCCAGCTCTTGGCGAGCGGCGTACGGGCGGTGGAGACGATGACGGCGTTGGTCATGATGGTGTTCCTTGAGCGTCGCGTTGTGAGGGTCAGTTGAAGGTCTTGCCTTCAGCGGCCAGCTTGGCCAGCAGCGGTGCGGGCGTCCAGAACTTGGCGTCGTCCAGCGGGTTCTGCGCAAAACGCTTCATCGCCTGCACCACGTTGAACAGCCCGACCTGGTCGGCGTACAGCATGGGGCCACCGCGCCAGAGCGGGAAACCGTAGCCGGTGAGATAAACCATGTCGATGTCGCTGGCCTTGGAGGCAATGCCTTCTTCCAGGATGTGCGCAGCCTCGTTCACCAGCGAATACACCAGCCGGCCGACGATTTCGTCGTCGGAAATCTTGCGTGGCGTGCCGCCCAGGGTTTTGCGGTGCTCGTCCAGCATCTTCAGCACCACGTCCGACGGGATGGCGTCGCGTTTGCCGGGGATGTAGTCGTACCAGCCGGCGCCGGTTTTCTGGCCGTACCGGCCCAGTTCGCACAGCTTGTCGGCCGTGGCGCTGTACTTCATGCCTGGCTTTTCCTGGTAGCGGCGCTTGCGGATGGCCCAGCCGATGTCATTGCCGGCCAAGTCGCCCATGCGGAACGGGCCCATCGCAAAGCCAAATTTCTCCACCGCCTTGTCCACCTGCTGCGGCGTGCAGCCTTCGTCCAGCAGGAAACCGGCCTGGCGGCTGTACTGCTCGATCATGCGGTTGCCGATGAAACCGTCGCACACGCCAGAGACCACCGCCGTCTTCTTGATCTTCTTGGCCACACCCATGATGGTGGCGAGCACGTCCTTGGCCGTGGCTTTTCCGCGCACAACCTCCAGCAGCTTCATCACATTGGCGGGGCTAAAAAAGTGAGTCCCGACAACATCTTGCGGGCGTTTTGTGAAGTTAGAAATAACATCAACATCGAGCGTGGAGGTGTTGCTGGCCAGGATCGCGCCAGGCTTGCAAACCCGGTCCAGCTCCTTGAACACCTTCTCCTTGACGCCCATTTCCTCAAACACCGCTTCAATCACCAGATCGGCGTCTTTCAGGTCGTCGTAGCTCAGCGTGGTGGTCAACAGCGCCATGCGCTGGTCGTACTTGTCCTGCTTGAGCTTGCCCTTCTTGACCTGGGCTTCGTAGTTCTTCTTGATGGTGGCAACGCCGCGGTCCAGCGCCTCCTGCTTCATTTCCAGCATCTTGACCGGGATGCCGGCATTCAGGAAGTTCATGGAAATGCCGCCGCCCATGGTGCCGGCGCCGATCACGCCCACCTGTTTGATCTCGCGTTTGGGCGTGTCTTCGGGCACGTCGGGGATCTTGCTGGCGGCGCGTTCGCCAAAGAAGGCGTGGCGCAGCGCCCGCGATTCGGGGCCCATCATCAGCGCAATGAAGCGCTCGCGCTCGAAAGTCAGGCCGTCTTCAAACTTGTTCTTGGTGGCGGCTTCCACGCAATCCAGGCACTGCACCGGCGCGGGGAAGTTCTTGGCCATGCCCTTGACCATGTTGCGGGCAAACTGGAAATAGGCGTCGCCGTTCGGGTGCTTGCACGGCAAATCGCGCACCAGCGGCAGCGGGCGGGCTGCGGCAACGCTGTTGGCGTATGCCAGCACACCGGCAATGAAGTCGCCCTCAATGATCTTGGCAAACAGCAACTGGCCGGGCAGCGCGGCCAGCAGCTCGCTTTTCACCGGCTCGCCGGTGACGATCATGTTCAGCGCGGTTTCCACGCCCAGCACGCGCGGGAGGCGCTGCGTGCCGCCGCCGCCAGGCAGCAGGCCCAGCTTCACTTCGGGCAAGGCCACCTGGGTGCCAGGAGCGGCTACGCGGTAGTGACAACCCAGGGCCAGTTCCAGGCCGCCGCCCATCACCACCGTGTGGATGGCCGCGACTACGGGCTTGGGCGAGGCTTCCAGCATGCGCACCAGGCTGTGCAGCGAGGGCTCGGCCAGCATCTTGGGCGAGTTGAACTCGCGGATGTCGGCACCGCCGGAAAACGCCTTGCCAGCGCCGGTGATGACGATGGCCGTCACGGCCGCATCGCCCCAGGCCGCTTCCAGCCCCTGGGCCACGGCCTGCCGGGTGGCAAAACCGAGGCCATTGACGGGAGGGTTGTTGAGTGTGATCACCGCCACGTTGCCGTGGACCTTGTATTCAGCCGTCATGCGCTAACTCCTCAAAGGGGGAAGGTGGTCTGCCCCTGCTGGTGTGCGGGTGGGACCAAGAAAAAATCCGAAAAAGAACGGTCGTTCTTTTTCGGATTGTAGGGGGTGGCCATGACCGGGCAATGCCGGTTTGTCCCAACCGGGACAAACCGGCGCGCCACACGGCCCAGGCAGCGGCGCATCAGAGCGTGGGCAGCTTGTAGTCCTTGAGCTGTTCGCGCAGGCGGGTTTTCAGCATCTTGCCGGTGGCGCCGAGCGGAATGGCGTCGACAAAGACCACGTCGTCAGGGATCTGCCATTTGGCGGTTTTGCCGTCGTAGAAGGCGATGAGTTCGTCACGGGTCACCTCGGCGCCCGGCTTCTTCACCACCGCAATGATGGGGCGTTCGTCCCATTTCGGGTGGCGGATGCCGATGCAGGCCGCCATGGCCACCGCGGGGTGGGCCACCGCAATGTTCTCGATGTCGATCGAGCTGATCCACTCGCCGCCGGACTTGATCACGTCCTTGCTGCGGTCGGTGATCTGCATGTAGCCGTCGGCGTCGATGGTGGCCACGTCGCCGGTGGGGAACCAGCCCACGCCGTTGCTGTCTTTCACCAGTGGGTGGCCGCCTTCGGCCTTGAAGTAGTCGGCCACGATCCACGGTCCCTTCACCAGCAGATCGCCGTAGGCCTTGCCGTCCCACGGCAGCTCGTTGCCGTCTTCGCCGACGATCTTCATGTCCACACCAAAGATGGCCCGGCCCTGCTTCAGGCGGATCTTCATCTGCTCTTCGGCGCTCATCGTCAGGTGCTTGTTCTTCAGCGTGCACAGCGTGCCCAGCGGGCTCATTTCTGTCATGCCCCAGGCGTGCAGCACGTCCACGCCATAGTCGTCGCGGAAGGCATTGATCATGGCCGGTGGGCAGGCCGAGCCGCCGATCACCGTTCGGGTGAGTGTGCTGAACTTCAGGTTGTTGGGCTTCAAATGGCCCAGCAGCATCTGCCAGACAGTGGGCACGCCGGCGGCAAAGGTCACCCGCTCGGTTTCCATCAGGTCGTAGACCGATTTACCGTCGAGCGCGGGGCCGGGGAACACCAGCTTGCAGCCGACCATGGCGGCCGAATACGGCAGGCCCCAGGCATTGACGTGGAACATCGGCACCACCGGCAGCACCGAATCGCGGGCGCTGAGGCACATCACGTCGGGCAGGCAGGCGGCGTAGGCGTGCAGGATGGACGAGCGGTGGCTGTACAGCGCGGCCTTGGGGTTGCCGGTGGTGCCGCTGGTGTAGCACATGCTCGACGCCGAGTTTTCATCAAAGCTCGGCCAGGCGTAGGTGCTGGGCTCGGGCGCAATCCAGGCCTCGTAGCTGATGAGGCCGGGAATGCCGGTATCAGCCGGCAGCTTGTCGGCGTCGCACAGCGCCACATACTGCTTGATGGTTGGGCATTTGGCATGGATGGCCTGGATGATGGGCAGGAAGGTCATGTCGAAGCACAGCACCTGGTCTTCGGCATGGTTGGCGATCCAGACCACCTGTTCCGGGTGCAGGCGCGGGTTCAGCGTGTGCAGCACGCGGCCCGAACCACTCACGCCGTAGTACAGCTCCAGGTGGCGGTAGCCGTTCCAAGCCAGCGTGGCCACCCGGTCGCTGAAGGCAAGCTGCAGCTTGTCGAGCGCGTTGGCCACCTTGCGGGCGCGGGTGCCCACGTCGCGCCAGGTGTAGCGGTGGATGTCGCCTTCCACCCGGCGCGACACGATCTCGGCATCGCCATGGTGGCGCTCGGCAAATTCGATCAGGTTGGAGATCAGCAGCGGTTGGTCTTGCATCAAACCCAGCATCGGAAATCCTTTCATGCGCCGTGGGCGCTTGTTGTTGTGGCGGGCAGTGTCTCGGCTGCGCCGGCCAGGTAACGAAAAAGCTTACTGCATTTCGAGGCCCGCATTGTGCATCGGTGGCCCTATCAGGGAATGCCCTGCACCGGGCAGGGAGAGTCGTCTGCGGGACAATCGCACCATGCACATCGCCGACCTCCCCCTCCCCGCCACCAGCCCGGGCGCACCCCCCGACGCCGCCGATGGCGGGCTGGCCTGGCGCGAAGGCTTTGCCACACTGGGCGCCGAGTTTTACACCCGCTTGCAACCCCAGCCGCTGCCCGCACCCTACTGGGTGGGCCGCAGCCGGGCGCTGGCGCAGGAACTGGGCCTGGACCCGGACTGGCTCGATTCCGACGCCGCGCTGCAGCGGCTTACCGGCAACACGCTGTTTACCGGCAGCGCGCCGCTGGCCACGGTATACAGCGGCCACCAGTTCGGTGTGTGGGCGGGCCAGCTCGGCGATGGCCGGGCCATCCTGCTGGGTGAAACCTCCAGCGGCCATGAAATCCAGCTCAAGGGCGCGGGCCGCACGCCCTACTCGCGCGGTGGCGACGGCCGGGCGGTGCTGCGCTCCAGCATCCGCGAGTTCCTGTGCAGCGAGGCCATGCACGGCCTGGGCATTCCCACCACCCGCGCGCTGGCCGTGACCGGCTCCGACGCTCCCATCTATCGCGAGGAGCGCGAAACCGCCGCCGTGGTGACCCGGGTGGCGCCCAGCTTCATCCGCTTTGGCCATTTCGAGCATTTCGCGGCGCGCGGCGAACACGAGGCGCTGCGCGTGCTGGCCGATTTCGTCATCGACCGCTTCTACCCCGAATGCCGGAGCGCCACCACGCTGGAGGCCAACCCCTATGCCAACCTGCTGCAGGCGGTGAGCGAACGCACCGCGCAGCTGATGGCGCAGTGGCAGGCGGTGGGCTTCTGCCATGGCGTGATGAACACCGACAACATGAGCATCCTGGGCCTGACCATTGACTACGGGCCGTTCCAGTTCCTCGACGGCTTCAACCCCGGCCACATCTGCAACCACAGCGACAGCAGCGGCCGCTACGCCTACAACCAGCAGCCC
>DASWYJ010000088.1:0-2599 GCA_036405035.1 Burkholderiaceae bacterium | reverse complement strand
CGTTCCGCGAGGCGCTGGCCTTCTGGTTCAAGCTCGGCTGCATCAGCTTTGGCGGCCCGGCCGGGCAGATTGCCATCATGCACCGCGAGCTGGTGGAGCAGAAGCGCTGGATCTCCGAGCAGCGTTTCCTGCACGCGCTGAACTACTGCATGCTGCTGCCCGGCCCCGAAGCCCAGCAGCTCGCCACCTACATCGGCTGGCTGCTGCACCGCACCTGGGGCGGCGTGGTGGCGGGCGTGCTGTTTGTATTGCCGTCGCTGGTGTTGCTGATCGCACTCACCGCCATCTACATGTTGTACGGCAACCAGCCGCTGGTAGCCGGGCTGTTCTACGGTATCAAGCCGGCGGTGGCGGCCATCGTATTGCAGGCGGTGCACCGCATTGGCGGGCGCACGCTGCGCACCCCGCGCACCGCGCCGCTGCTGTGGGCCATTGCGCTGGCGAGCTTTGTGGCGATCTACGCACTCGATCTACCGTTCCCGCTGATCGTGCTGGGTGCGGCGGCCATCGGCTGGCTGGGTGCGCGCCGGGCCCCGGCCCAGTTTGCCGGCGGCGGCCATGGCGCTGCCAAGGTGCACTACGGCCCCGCCCTCATCGACGACCACACACCCACGCCACCGCATGCCCGCTTCACGCCGGCCCGGCTGGCGCGGGTGCTGCTGGTGGGCCTGGCGCTGTGGGCGCTGCCGCTGGCGGCGCTGGTGGCCTGGCAGGGCTGGGACACCACGCTGGCGCAGATGGGCTGGTTCTTCACCAAGGCGGCGCTGCTCACCTTTGGCGGCGCCTATGCGGTGCTGCCCTATGTGTACCAGGGTGCGGTGGAGCATTTCGGCTGGCTCACCGGGCCGCAGATGATCGACGGCCTGGCGCTGGGCGAAACCACGCCCGGCCCGCTGATCATGGTGGTGGCGTTTGTCGGGTTCGTCGGCGGCTGGACGCAGGCCGTGCTGGGCCCCGATGCACTGGTGGCCGGTGGCGCGCTCGCCGCCACGGTGGTGACCTGGTTCACCTTTCTGCCGTCGTTCGTGTTCATCCTGGCCGGCGGGCCGCTGGTGGAGGCCACCCACGGCAAGCTGCATTTCACCGCGCCACTCACCGCCATCACCGCGGCGGTGGTGGGTGTGATTGCCAGTCTTGCTTTGTTTTTCATAGCGCACATCGCAGTACGGCCGCTGGCCAGCGGCACTTTTTTGTCCCAAATCGACTGGGTGGCGCTGCTGCTGGCCGCTGCGGCCGCCGTGGCGCTGCTGCGCTACAAGGTGGGCGTGATCCCGGTGATTGCCGCCTGCGCGGTGGCCGGCCTGCTGCTGCGGCTGGCCGGCTGGTCCTGATACCGCCTGCTGCAGCGCCAGCGCTGCTAAGCTCCGGCGCTGGATTGTTTTGCGCGAGACCGCCGTGCCCCGATTTGCTGCCAACCTGAGCCTGATGTACACCGAGCAGCCTTTCCTCGACCGCTTCGAGGCGGCTGCGCTCGACGGCTTCCGGGCCGTGGAATTCCTGTTCCCCTACGAATGGCCCGCCGCCGAACTGCAGGCGCGCCTCCAGCATTGGGGCCTGCAGCAGGTGCTCTTCAATGCGCCGCCGGGCGGGGCCGACTACGCCGCCATGCAGACCGCCTGGGCGAGCGGCGAGCGCGGCACCGCCGCCCTGCCGGGCCGCGAGGCCGAGTTCCGCACCGGCATGGCCTACGCGCTGCACTATGCGCAGCAGCTCGGCTGCCCGCAGGTGCATGTGATGGCCGGCATCCTGCCGGCGGGCATGGAGCGCGAGGCCCTCAAGCCGCTGGTGGTGGCCAACCTGCAGTGGGCGGCAGCCGAGGCCGCGCAGTACGGCATCACGCTGCTGCTGGAGGGCATCAACCAGCGCGACATGCCACGCTACTTCCTGAACCGGCAGGACCACGCGCACGAACTCATTGCCGCGGTGGGCGCGCCCAACCTGAAGGCGCAGATGGACCTGTACCACTGCCAGATCGTCGAGGGCGACGTGGCCATGAAGCTGCGCAAGTACCTGCCCACCGGCAGCGTGGCCCATATCCAGATGGCCAGCGTGCCCGAGCGCAACGAGCCCGACAGCGGCGAGCTGCACTACCCCTACCTGTTCGAGCTGATCGACAGCCTGGGCTACGCCGGCTGGGTGGGCTGCGAATACCGCCCACGCCGGGGCACCGTGCCCAACGCCACCCGCGACGGCCTGGGCTGGCTCGCACCGTGGCGCCCGGGTGCCCGCTGATTGCTCCTGATTCAGTAGCTAAAGAGCCAGCAAATACGCTGGCCACAGCACCAAAACACGGTAAAAATGCCCTTTTCCATCGCCACGCCGGTGCACAGCGCGCTGCTGCTGCGCAAGAGCCGCTTCATCGGCTGCGTGCAGCCGGTGGCCGACCGTGCAGCGGCGCAGGCGGTGGTGGCCGCCCTGCGCCGCGCGCACCCGCAGGCCACCCATGTCTGCTGGGCGCTGATGGCCGGTGGCCAGTCGGCCGCGGTGGACGACGGCGAACCCAGCGGCACCGCCGGCCGCCCCATGCTCGAAGTGCTGCGCCACCCGGATCTGGAAGGTGTGCTGGCCACCGTAGTGCGCTACTACGGTGGCATCCCGC
>DASWYJ010000087.1:0-2103 GCA_036405035.1 Burkholderiaceae bacterium | reverse complement strand
ACCTTGTTGCCCACGGTGTCCATCATGTAGGCGGCTTTCAGCGTCAGCAGGCGGGCCTGCTCGATCATGCAGCGCGCCTCGGCCACCCGCTCCTGCCATACGCTCTGGCGGGCCACCGCGCGGCCAAAGGCCACGCGGGTGTTGAGGCGCTTGCACATCAGCTCGAGCGCGCGCTCGGCGATGCCGATGGAGCGCATGCAGTGGTGGATGCGGCCCGGTCCCAGGCGGCCCTGGGCGATTTCGAAGCCCCGGCCTTCGCCCAGCAGGATGCTGCTGGCCGGCACACGCACGTTGTCGAGCACGATTTCCATGTGGCCGTGCGGCGCATCGTCATAGCCGAAAACCGACAGCGGGCGCAGCACCGTGATGCCCGGCGCATCGGCCGGCACCAGCACCATCGACTGCTGTTCATGGCGGCCTGCGTCGGGATCGGTCTTGCCCATCACGATGTACACCGCACAGCGCGGGTCGCCCGCGCCGGACGACCACCACTTGCGGCCATTGATGACGTAGTGGTCACCCTCGCGGCGGATGCTGCACTGGATGTTGGTGGCATCGCTGGAGGCCACCTCGGGCTCGGTCATCAGGAAGGCCGAGCGGATCTTGCCCCCCAGCAGCGGCTCCAGCCACTCGTCCTTGTGGGCTTCGGTGCCGTAGCGGGCAATCGTTTCCATGTTGCCGGTGTCGGGTGCCGAGCAGTTGAAAACCTCTGGCGCCCAGGGCACGCGGCCCATGATCTCGCACAGCGGCGCGTATTCGAGGTTGGACAGGCCTTCCGGTGCGCGCGGCGAATGCGGCAGGAAGAGGTTCCACAGGCCGGCGGCGCGGGCCTTGGGCTTGAGCTCCTCGATCAGCGTGGTGGGACGCCAGGCATTGCCCTGAGCCCGGTTGTCGGCGATCTCGCGCAGGAAACGTTCCTCGTGGGGATAGATGTGCGCGTCCATGAACTGCAGCAGGCGCGCCTGCTGCTCCTGGACCTTGGGCGTGTACTCGAAATGCATGAGGGGAGTCCTTGTGGAGCGGGAGCGTGAGGGGCTTCAGGCCTGGCGGGCGAAGCGCCAGGCCATCTCGGCCAGTGGCCGGGCGCCGGCGGCTGCGCTCACGGCCTGGGCGCTGGCCGCGGTGCCTGCCTCCACCCGCTTGGCGATGCCCTGCAGGATCGCGGCCAGGCGGAAGAGGTTGTAGGCCATGTAGAAATTCCAGTCGACCTGCAGTGATGCGGGCGTGGCCAAGCCGGTGCGTTCGCAGTACCGGCGGATGTATTCGCTTTCGGCGGGAATGCCCAGGGCGGCAATGTCGAGCCCGCCAATGCCGCGGAACGATCCGGGCGGAATGTGCCAGGCCATGCAGTGGTAGCTGAAATCGGCCAGCGGGTGGCCGAGGGTGGACAGCTCCCAGTCCAGCACCGCCAGCACGCGGGGCTCGGTGGGGTGGAAGATGAGGTTGTCGAGCCGGTAGTCGCCATGGACGATGGACACCCTGGCCGGGTCGCGTGCGTCGGCCGGGATATGGGCCGGCAGCCAGGCCATCAGTTCGTCCATCTCGGGGATGGGCTGGGTGATGGAAGCGACGTACTGCTTGCTCCAGCGGCCGATCTGCCGTTCGAAGTAGTTGCCCGGCTTGCCATAGTCGGCCAGGCCGCAGGCGGTGAAATCCACCGTGTGCAGCGCGGCCAGCACGCGGTTCATCTCGTCGTAGATGGCGGCGCGCTCGCTGTTGGCCAGGCCGGGCAGCGCCTGGTCCCACAGCACGCGGCCGGCGATGAATTCCATCACGTAGAAGGCACGGCCAATGACGGATTCGTCCTCGCACAGGCAGAACATCTGCGCCACCGGCACACCGCTGCCGTGCAGGCCGCGCATCACCTTGTATTCGCGCTCGATCGCATGGGCCGAAGGCAGCAGCTTTGCCACGGGGCCGGGCTTGGCCCGCATCACGTATGCGCGGGTGGGCGTGACCAGCTTGTAGGTCGGATTGGATTGCCCGCCCTTGAACATCTCCACCTGCAGCGGACCGGCAAAGTCCGCGAGGTGCCGGGCCAGGTAGGCCTCCAGCGCATGGGTGTCGAAGGCGTGCGACGCAGGCAGGGCCTGCGTGCCGACA
>DASWYJ010000086.1:0-1919 GCA_036405035.1 Burkholderiaceae bacterium | reverse complement strand
GTCTACGGCTGGTACCCGTATCCGGACTACACGCAGACCCAGTGCATCGTGCTGTTCGGCCACAACCCCAAGCAGCATTCGTGGACACCGGTGTACAACGCCATCCGCCGGGCGCAGGAGCGTGGCGCCAAGCTGATCGTGCTCGATCCCCGGCGCAGCGAAAGCGCCGAGCGGGCCGACCTGTGGCTGCCGCTCAGGGCCGGTACCGATGCAGCCATGTGTTTCGGCTGGCTCAAGGTCATCCTCGACGAAGGGCTGTACGACAAGGCCTTTGTCGAGCGCTGGACCACCGGCTTCGAGGCATTGCGGGCCCGGGTCGATGAATTCCCGCTGGAGCGGGTCGAGGCCATCACCGGGGTGAAGGCCGAGCTGATCGCGCAGGCCGCGCGGATGTACGCCACCACCGGCCCGGCGGTGATTCCGTGGACACCGGTAACCGACCAGCAGCGCAACTCCACCTCGGCCATCCGCCTGCACTGCATCCTGCGCGCGGTGTGTGGCTACCTCGATGTGGCCGGCGGCGAAGTGCTGCATGGCTTCCACAAGGACATCGTGCACGAGTCCGACCTCGAACTGCACGGCGTGCTCAGCGATGCACAGCGCGACAAGCAGCTCGGCGCCGACATCTACCCGGCCTTCACCTACCGCGGCATGGCGGCGCTGCGCGAGCCCACGCAGCGGGTCTGGGGCTACGAGTGGGCCAACCTGATCTCCGGCAGCTACATGGCCAACCCGTCCATGGTGTTCCGCGCCATGGCCGACGCCGACCCATACCCGGTCAAGGCCTTCTTCACGCTGGGCAACAACACGCTGATGAGCTTTGCCAACATGCAGCTGATCGAGCGAGCCCTGAAAAACCAGGATCTGATCGTTGCCGTGGAGCATTTCCGCACACCCACCGCCCAGCTGGCCGACTACATCCTGCCCGGCGATGCCTGGCTAGAACGCAACTGCCTTTCTGACGGTTTCGGCTGGACCGCGATCTACCGGCCCTCGCAGAAGGTGGTGGAGCCGCCGGGCGAATGCCGCAGCGTGTACGACTTCTGGCGCGCGCTGGCGGTGCGCATGGGCATGGCGGAGCATTTCCCGTGGACAAGCAACGAGGAGGTGCTGGACCACCGCGTGGCCCGCCTCGGCATGGACTTTGAAACGTTTGCGCAGAAGCACCCGTACCACATGGACAAGCTGGCCTTCCGCAAATACGAACAAACCGGCTTCGCCACGCCGTCGGGCCGGGTGGAGCTGTACTCCTCGGTGCTGGAGGATCTGGGTTTCGATCCGCTGCCGTACTGGCGCGCCGACCCGCCGGCCGATCCGCAATGGCCGCTAAGCATGTTCATGGGCATCCGCGAAGACGAATACTTCCAGACCGGGCACCGCCACATCCCGGCGCTGCGCGCACGCAAACCGGAGCCACAGCTGTACATCGCCGCGCTCACCGCCGCGCAGAACGGGCTGGCCGAAGGCGACTGGGCCGAGGTGGTGTCGCCGCAGGGCCGAGTTCGCCTCAAGACCGTGATCCGCGACGACATGCCGGCCGGTGTGATGCGGGTGCCGCACGGCTGGTGGCTGCCCGAGCGCGCCGAGGGCGATGGCACCTTGTCGGGTGCCTGGGATTTTGCCGACGCCCAGATCTGCCCCGACGGGCCGGAGCACCTCGACCGCGAACAGGGTGTGCCCCACATGAAAGGCCTGCCTTGCCGGGTGCAGAAGCTGGCCGTGGCCTGACACCGGCGCGCGGCCTTCAGTTCGCCGTGGGCACCGCCACCGGCATGAAACCGTACTGCGCCAGCAGGCTTTGCGCCGGTGGGCTCAGCACAAATAGCGCAAAGCGCAGCGCGGCTTCACGCTGCGCGGGCCGGGTGTTCAGCACCGACAGGCCGTAGTTCGCGGTGATGGCCAGCTCCGCCGGCAGCTCC
>DASWYJ010000085.1:0-2262 GCA_036405035.1 Burkholderiaceae bacterium | reverse complement strand
TCAGGTTATGGCCGCGGTGCTGCAGCAGCGCGTTCATGGGCACGACCAGGAAGCCCCCCAGCCCGCCCAGCAGGATCAGGAACGGAATGGCCAGCCAGATGTTGCTGATGACATTCATCAGGATCACCAGCAGGCCCATGGCAATGCCCATCGGAATCACGCTGGTGGCCTGGTCCAGCCGCATGCGCATCGAGGCCACCACGGCACCCACGGCCGTGCCAATGGCCACCACCCCGACCAGGCTGGAGGCCTGGGTGGTGCTGTACCCCAGCGCTGCCGCGCTCCAGGCCAGCACGATGTAGCGCAGGTTGCCGCTCACGCCCCAGAACAGCGTGGTGGTGGCCAGCGAGATCTGGCCCAGCCGGTCTTTCCAGAGCCGGTTGTTGCACTGCCAGAAGTCGGACAGCAGCTCCAGCTTGTTGGCCGGCATGGGCCGCATGGCGACGCCGGTGAGGGGGATGCGGGTATTGAACCAGGCGGCCAGCGCGTAGACGAAGATCAGCACGCTGATGGCGGCTTCCGGTGCGGAATCGATGCCGGTGTCGATCACCGGGAAATCGAACGACAGCAGCATGCCGGACATCCGGTGGCCCACCAGCTGGCCACCGAGCAGCACGCCCAGGATGATGGAGGCGATGGTCAGGCCCTCGATCCAGCCGTTGGCCTTGACCAGCTGCGACGCCGGCAGCAGCTCGGTGAGGATGCCGTACTTGGCCGGTGAATAGGCGGCGGCTCCCAGGCCCACGATGGCATAGGCCAGCAGCGGATGGGTGCCGAACAGCATCATCAGGCAGCCGACGACCTTGATGGCGTTGCTGATGAACATCACGCCGCCCTTGGGGCGTGCATCGGCGAAGGCGCCGACGAAGGGCGCCAGCACCACATAGAACAGCGCGAACATGGGCACCAGCGCGGCGCGCTGCCATTCGGCCCCGCCGCTGATGCGGATCAGTTCCACTGCGGCGACAAAAAGCGCGTTGTCGGCCAGTGACGAAAAGAACTGGGCCGCCATGATGGTGTAGAAACCGCGCTTCATCGGGATTGCGTTCTGGCATCAGCGCGGCTGATGCAGTGGTCGTTATTAAAAAGCTGTCTCCGGCTGACAGCGGGTTATATCATGGCGCGCACCGCCGGAATTCCCCTGCAGAATGCGCGGCCTAACCGTTTCCACCCGCGAGCCACCGTTTCCATGCCCCGCCCGATCCACGCCACCATCCATACCGACGCGCTGCGCCACAACCTGGAACGGGTGCGCGCGGCCGCTCCCGACGCCCGCGTCTGGGCGGTGGTGAAGGCCGATGCCTACGGCCACGGCATCGAGCGCGTGTACGAGGGCCTGCGCGGCACCGATGGTTTTGCCCTGCTCGATCTGGCCGAGGCCGAGCGGGTGCGCGCACTCGGCTGGCGCGGCCCCATCCTGCTGCTGGAAGGGGTTTTCGAGCCCCGCGACCTGGAGCTGTGTTCCCGGCTGGGCCTGTGGCACACGGTGCACTGCAGCGAACAGATCGACATGCTGGCCGCCCACAAGACGCAGGTGCCGCACCGGGTGTTCCTGAAAATGAACTCCGGCATGAACCGGCTGGGCTTCCCGCCGCCGCGCTACCGTGCCGCCTGGACCCGGCTCAATGCGCTGCCGCAGGTCGACGAGATTTCCCTGATGACGCACTTCAGCGACGCCGACAGCCCCAAGGGCATTGGCGCGCAACTGGCGGTGTTCGAGCGCACCACCGAAGACCTGCCTGGCGAGCGCAGCCTGTCCAACAGCGCGGCCATCCTGCGCCATGCCGACACCACCCGCCGGGCCGACTGGGTGCGCCCCGGCGTGGTGCTGTACGGCAGCGCCGCCGACCATCCGGAGCACACCGCCGCGCACTGGGCGCTCCGGCCGGCCATGACATTTGCTAGCAAAATAGTAGCTATACAGCAAATGGCGGCGCTGGACAGCATCGGATATGGTTCGAATTTCACCGCCCAGGGGCCGCTGCGCGTCGGTGTGGTGGCCTGCGGCTATGCCGACGGCTATCCGCGCCATTGCCCCACCGGCACGCCGGTGCTGGTGGACGGGGTGCGCACCCGCACGCTGGGGCGGGTCAGCATGGACATGATCACGGTAGACCTCACCCCCGTGCCGCAGGCCGGCATGGGCAGCGTGGTCACGCTGTGGGGCCAGGCGGCCAATGGCGTGGTGCTGTCGATCGACGACGTGGCGCTGGCGGGTGGCACCGTGGGCTACGAGCTGATGTGTGCGCTGGCGCCGCGGGT
>DASWYJ010000084.1:0-12029 GCA_036405035.1 Burkholderiaceae bacterium | reverse complement strand
GCCACGATGCAGCCCAGCATGCGGTCGGGTGCGGGCAGGTCGCGCCAGGGGCCGTCGGCCAGGCGGTCGATGTTTTCCAGAAACTCCGCGCCCTGCGCCAGCAGCTGCGCGCCGGCATGGGGGGCTTCATAGTGCGCCCATTTCAGTCGGGTATTGCCAACGTCGAGGGCGAGAAAAGTCATGGCGCAAACCACCCGGGGCATGCCGCCGCATGGCCTTCTGCGCTGCGGCGCCGTGGCGGGCGGCGGGCCATCAGTTCTGCCGCCATGGCAACCCCCGCAGGCGCCAGCCGCCGCGCTGGCCCCGGTGGGCCTGCTCGTCGGCGTCGCCCTCAAAACCTTCCAGGATGTTGTAGGCCTCCAGCCCCAGCTCGGTGGCGCGGCGCGCGGCACCAATGGAGCGCACGCCGCTGCGGCACAGCAGCACCACCTTGCGGCCCGCCGGCACCGCAGCCGCCAGTTGCGCGTCGAACTGCGCATTCATGGCCATGCCCGGCCACTGCTTCCAGGCCACGGCCACTGCGCCGGGGACAAAACCCACCCATTCGCGCTCGGCGTCGGAGCGCACGTCGACCAGCACCGCCTCGCCGCCCTGCACCCACTGCCAGGCCTGCTCCGGCGTCACGTCGCCGGCATAGCCGGTTGCCGGTTGCACCGGCGGCGGAGTATGGGAAGCGGGGGGAGGCTGGTTCATGGTGGCTCGGGGCACGCGAATGGCAATGGCCTCCATGGTAAAGGAAGCTCGGCACAACGCCACCCGGGCAATACCTCCCCCGGATCGGGCGGCGTTGTGCAGAGCTTCCCGGGCGGGTTCGGCCGGCGCAGGCAGGGGGTGTCGCGCAGGTGAAAGCTTCGGTGGCCTGCGTTGGTGATTACCCTCTTTCCCGCACCCGCGTATTGGCAAAAGATGTTTTCTGCCCTTTCAACCCTCAGGAGACACGACATGAACGAGATGAAGATGCCGCGCCGCCGCAGCCTGCTCAAAGGTGCGGCGGTTGCTGCCGGTGCGATGTCCGCCCCCATGCTGGCCACCGCGCAGACCACAAGCCTGCGTTTCCAGAGCACCTGGCCCGCAAAAGACATCTTTCACGAGTTCGCCAACGACTTCGCCAAGAAGGTCAACGACATGGCCGGCGGCAAGCTCAAGATCGAGGTGCTGCCCGCCGGTGCCGTGGTGCCGGCATTCCAGTTGCTGGAGGCGGTGAACAAGGGCACGCTGGATGGTGGCCATGGCGTGGTCGCCTACCACTACGGCAAGAACTCGGCGCTGGCGCTATGGGGCTCGGGCCCGGGCTACGGCATGGATGCCAACACGGTGCTGGCCTGGCACAACTACGGCGGCGGCAAGGCGCTGCTGGAGGAGATCTACAAATCCATCAACATGGATGTGGTGTCGTACCTCTATGGCCCGATGGCCACCCAGCCGCTGGGCTGGTTCAAGAAGCCGGTTGCCCGCGTGGACGACCTCAAGGGCCTGAAATACCGCACCGTGGGGCTGGCTGTCGACGTGTTCACCCTGATGGGCGCGGCGGTCAACCCGCTGCCGGGGGGCGAAATCGTGCCGGCGCTGGACCGTGGGCTGATTGACGCCGCCGAGTTCAACAATGCGTCGAGCGACCGCGTGCTGGGCTTCCCGGACGTGGCGAAGAACTGCATGCTGCAGAGCTTCCACCAGAGCGGCGAGCAGTTCGAAATCCTGTTCAACAAGACCAAGTACAGCGCCCTGCCGCAGGAACTGCGCAGCATCATCGACTACGCGGTGCAGGCGGCAAGCGCGGACATGAGCTGGAAAGCCATCGAGCGCAATTCGTCCGATTACATCGAGATGAAGAAGGCCGGCGTGCGCTTCTACAAGACGCCGGACGCCGTGCTGCGCGCCCAGCTCGATGCGTGGGACAAGACCATCGAGAAGAAATCCGCCGACAACCCGCTTTTCAAGAAGGTGCTGGAGTCGCAGCGCGCCTTTGCCCAGCGCGCGGTCGCCTGGCACAACGACTACACCGTCGATTTCAAGATGGCCTATAACCACTACTTCGGCGCCAAGAAGGCCTGAGTGCCTTGTGCCTCCCGCAACCAGCCGACCGGTACCCAGCCGGCCGGCTGGTTTTGTTTGTAGACCCTAACCCTGGCCTGCCCATGACTGTCCAGAAACTCCTGCATGCCGTCGACCACCTCAGCACCTGGGTCGGCAAGGCCTTTGCCTGGCTCATCGTGGCCCTGATGCTCGTGGTGTGCGCCGAGGTGTTCAAGCGGTATGCGCTGAATGCACCGACCGCCTGGATCTTCGACGCCAACAACATGATGTACGGCACGCTGTTCATGATGGCCGGCGCCTACACGCTGGCGCACGACGGCCATGTGCGTGGCGACTTCCTGTACGGCAAGTTCAGCCCGCGCACCCAGGCCTGGCTCGACCTGGTGCTGTACGTCGTGTTTTTCGTGCCCGGCATCCTGGCGCTGACCTGGGCCGGCTGGACGTACTTCAGCGACTCCTGGGCGATCCATGAGCAGACCTTCAATGCCGACCCGATCCCGCTGTACCCGTTCAAGTTCGTCATTCCGCTGGCGGGCACCATCGTCATGCTGCAGGGCATTGCCGAAATGATCCGCTGCGCGGTCTGCATCCGTACCGGCGAATGGACGCCGCGCCTCAAGGATGCGCAGGAGGCCGACGTGGTGGAGCAGCAGCTCGCGCGGAGCGAAACGGTGGACGAAGCCACCCTGCGGCAGGCTGTCGAACAATCGAAAGGACTCAAGTCATGAGCAATCCCGCAATGGGCATGCTCATGCTGTGCCTGATCGTGGTCGTCATCATGCTGGGGTTTCCCACGGCGTTCACGCTGATGGGCCTGGGCATGATGTTCGGCTTCGCCGCGTTCTACGACCCGTCTGCCCACTGGCTCGACAACCGCATCTTCGACCTGATGGTGCAGCGCGCCTTTGGCGCAATGACCAATGAGACGCTGCTGTCCATCCCACTGTTCGTGCTGATGGGCTACGTGATGGAGCGCGGTGCGCTGGTCGACAAGATGTTCCAGAGCGTGCAGCTCGCGTTCCGCCGCGTGCCGGGTTCGCTGGCCGTGACCACGCTGATCATCTGCACCTTCTGGGGCATTGCCAGCGGCCTGGTGGGTGCGGTGGTGGTGCTGATGGGCGTGATTGCGATGCGCCCCATGCTGAACGCCGGCTACGACACGCGGCTGGCCGCCGGTGTCATTACCGCCGGGGGCACGCTCGGCATCCTGATTCCCCCGTCGGTGATGATCATCGTGTATGCGGCGGTGGCCGGACAGTCGGTCGTCAAGCTCTATGCGGCGGCCATGTTTCCGGGCTTCTTCCTGGCTTTCCTGTATCTTGTCTACATCATCGGCTGGGTGTTGATCAACCCGAAGATCGCGCCCCGGCTGCCACCGGAACAGCAGCGCGTACCGGTATCGCCGTGGGTCGCCCATGTGGCGCAGGCGTACTCCAGCCGCATGCTGCCGGCCCTGCTGCTGGCGGTGGCCGCACCGGGCAAGGCCCTGCGCGGCGCGGCGGACAGCGTCTCGATCAGCTGGATGCTGCTGGTCCGCAGCCTGGGCCTCGCGCTGGTGCCGGTTGTGCTCTGCGCAGCCACCCTGGGCGCCACCTGGTGGTATGTGGTGATCTATTCGCAGGCCGGCAATACAGCCGCACAAGTGGCGCCTGCCAGTACCGCCCGGGCCGCTGCCACACCGGCCGCAGGCGGCGTGCAGCCGCCTTCTGCCGGAGGGCTGCAGGAGCCGCCCGGCGAGGCGCCAGCCCCCGCAACCGGCGGCCTGCAGGAACCACCGGCCGAGGCAGCGCTGCAGGAGCTCGGAGGGGCACCCACCGCGTCCACCACCGCAGAACCTGCCGCGCCGGAAACCATGCAGGAGCTGAGTGATCCGGGCGCAACCGGCCCCCAAACGGCGGCCGTTCCGGATTCGTTCTACAGCGGTTTCTGGATCACCTGCGGCGTGGTGCTGCTCATGCTGGGCTGGTACTACTGGCGCTTCGATGGCGAACAGTTCGAGATCCTGCGCATGCTGACCTCCTCGGTCATGCCGCTGGCCACGCTGACCTTCGTGGTGCTGGCCGTGATCCTGTTCGGCATCACCACGGCCACCGAGTCGGCTGCGGTGGGTGCGGCAGGCGCCTTCCTCATGGCCTGGCAGGCACGCACACTGAACCTGCAGCGTATCAAGGAGGCCGTTTTCCTCACCGCCAAGACCACCGCCATGGTGTGCTGGCTGTTCGTGGGCTCGGCGCTGTTCTCGGCGGTGTTTGCGCTGCTGGGCGGGCAGCGGGTGGTGGAGGAATGGGTGCTGTCGATGAACCTGTCGCCGCTGCAGTTCCTGCTGCTGTCACAGGCCATCATCTTCGTACTGGGCTGGCCGCTGGAATGGACCGAGATCATCGTGATCTTCGTGCCGATCTTCCTGCCGCTGCTGCAGCATTTCCAGATCGACCCCATCCTGTGGGGCGTGCTGGTGTTCGTGAACCTGCAGGCGGCCTTCCTGTCGCCGCCGGTGGCAATGTCGGCTTTCTACCTGAAAGGCGTATCGCCGTCGCACGTCACGCTGAACCAGATATTCGCCGGCATGATGCCCTACATGCTCATCGTGGTCATTTGCATGGTGTTCATGTACATCTGGCCCGGCCTGACCCTGTGGCTGCCCAATTACCTCTATGGCAACTGATTGCGCGGGAATCCAGCCATGCCCTCGAAAAGCCGCGCAGGCAAACACCTGCTGACCGACTGGCAGCCCCAGGGCAAGCCCGGCAAGCCGTGCGGGCTGGCGGCTTTCGATCCCGATGCCAAACCCTTTTCATCGGGGGACAAGGCCGCCGACAAGGCCCGCGTGGAAACGCTGGCCCAGCAACTCGACATGCTGCAGAACCTGCTGTACGCGGACCGGCGCTTCAAGGTACTCGTGGTGCTGCAGGGCATGGACACGTCGGGCAAGGACGGCACGGTGCGGGGGGTGTTTGGCCGCGTGAGCCCGCTCGGCGTGCATACGGTGGGCTGGAAGGCACCGTCCGAACTGGAGCGCGCGCACGACTACCTGTGGCGCATCCACCAGCAGCTTCCGGCGGTCGGAGAGATCACCGTGTTCAACCGCAGCCACTACGAGGACATTCTGGTCCCGGGCGTGAACGGCTGGATCACCCCGGCGCAGGTCCGGCAACGCTACCGGCAGATCAATGATTTCGAGCGCATGCTCACCGAAAACGGCACCGTGATCCTCAAGTTCATGCTGCACATCAGTGCCGGAGAACAGCGTGAGCGCCTGCAGGAACGCATCGACGACCCGGCCAAGCACTGGAAATTCAGCATGGACGACATCGCAGTGCGCAAGCAGTGGGACGACTACCAGGCTGCCTATGCCGGCGTGCTCGGCGCCACCAGCACGCGCTGGGCACCGTGGACGGTGGTGCCGGCCAACTCCAAGACCCACCGCAACCTGATGGTCGCCACGGTGGTGTGCGACGCGCTGCAGCAATTGGAGCTGCGCTATCCCCCCGGTGATCCCGCGTTGCAGGGCCTGCGCATCACCTGAGCACAGCGCCAGCGCCCCCCTGTCACGCGATGGTGCCAGAATGCCTCCCATCACCACCCGCCGTGACCCGCCATGCTGATCAACTGCGTTGCCTACCAGAATGGGGCCAAACTGGCCGATATCCCCGTGCACGAGGTCAGCGACTACATCCAGCGGCCCCATACCTTCGTGTGGGTTGCGCTGGAGGATGCGACACCCGACGAGCTCGAGGAAATGCGGCAGGAGTTCGGCCTGCACGAGCTGGCGGTGGAAGACGCCCGGCATGGCCACCAGCGCCCCAAGATCGAGGAGTACGGCACCTCGCTCTTTTCCGTGCTGCACCTGGTGGAGCCGGCGCCTGACAACCCGAAGGCGCTGCATGTCGGTGAAGTCGATGTGTTCACGGGCCGCAACTATGTAGTGTCTGTGCGCAACCGGAGCCACCGCGGTTTCCTGGGTGTGCGGTCGCGCTGCGAAAGCGAGCCCGAATTGCTGCGCCACGGCTCCGGCTTCGTGCTGTATGCGCTGATGGACGCGGTCGTGGACCGCTATTTCCCCGTGCTCGACGCCCTGGAAACCGAACTCGAAACCATCGAACTCGAAATTTTCACCCAGGGCACGGCCCGCTCCAACATCGAGCGGCTGTACGACCTGAAGGGCCGGGTGATGGTGCTCAAGCACGCGGTCACGCCACTGCTCGAAGGTGCCAGCAAGCTCCATGGCGGCCGGGTGCCGCAGATCTGCGCTGGTGTGCAGGACTATTTCCGCGACGTGGTGGACCACCTCTCGCGCATCAATGCGGAGATCGACACCATCCGCGACACCATCGGAACGGCCATCCAGGTCAATCTGGCGCTCGCCACCATCGAGGAGAGCGAGGTCACGAAGCGGCTGGCCGCCTGGGCTAGTATCTTTGCCGTGTGCACCGCGTTCGCCGGCATCTGGGGCATGAATTTCGAGCACATGCCGGAACTCAAGTGGCAGTACGGCTACGCCATGGCATTGACCGCCATCGTGAGCACCTGCGCCTTTGTCTACTGGCGTTTCAAGCGGGCGGGCTGGCTGTAGGGTGCCGCCTCATCGCGCAAACACCCAGTTCAGTCCCGCCGTCCAGGTATCGGGTGCACCACGGTCCAGACCCCAGGCCCGGCTGAGATCCAGCTGCACGGCCGGGCTGCAGGTGTAGCGTCCGCCCACCCTTCCAAAATGGGACCCGCTGTCCCGGTAGCGCTCGGCCACGAAAGACCAGGTGGCTGCCGGCCCCCATTCCAGCGCCGCACCGGAACGGCCGGTGTCCGGCGCGCCCTGCCGGAAATCACGTCCGAAATTCAGATGCACCTGCCACGCGGGTGCGGGTTGCCAGGTGACCGGCACCACCACCGCCCCGCTGCCGGCATGCGGTGAACGGCGCTGCGCACCGGCCGAGAGCACCACGCCCACCGCCAGCGCACTGCTGACCGGATGGGCCCACTTCATCTGGGCACCATCGAAACCGGCACCCCCCACGCCCGGCCGGTGGCTGCGGTCCAGATTCAGGCCCAGTTCCACGGCGCCGATGCGGCAGGCGGGGCCGAGATGCAGCAAGTGGCCTGCTCCACGGCCCCCTCGTTCCAGCCAGGCCTCGACCACACATTCCCCGGGCGCAAGCAGGGCAGCATCGTCCACCGCATGGTGTCCACCGGCAGCCAGGGCCTGTTGGGCCAGGCCCATTCCGCCAGCCAGCAGCGCCTGCACCGCTGTGCACGAGAAAAAAGCGGCAGTGGTGGTGTGCATGGGTTTCAGGTAGGGGCTGGCCAGGCGGCCAGCCCGCCGCGACTGTACTGGGCAGCGATGAAAAACAGGTGACACACCCGGGTAGCCGCACCATTTCCGGCACGCCGGATGCCGCTTCAGCCCGGAGTCCGTGCCGGCTGCGGGGCCCCCGCGGAACGGGCCTGGCGCATACGGTACTCCCCGGGTTGGGCACCCGTCCATTTCTTGAAGGCCCGGTGAAAGGCACTGGGCTCCTGGAATCCCAGGCGCTGCGCAATTTCGGCTACCCCCAGCGTGCTGTGGCACAGGTGGTGGATGGCCGCATCGCGCCGGAGCTGGTCCTTGATGCCCTGGTAGCTCGTGCCTTCGGCTTCCAGCCGCCGCCGCAGCGTGGTCGGCGCCACATGGAAACTGCGCGCCATGTCGTCCAGCAGCGGCCAGTCCGCACCGTCGGCGCTGCGCAGGCGCCGCCGCAGCCGGGCCGTCCAGCTGTCCTGGTTCTTGTACTTGAGAAAAACCGACTGTGGTGCGCTGCGCAGGAAAGGGCCAATGGTGTCGGTGTTCTGCACGACCGGCGCATCCAGCAGGCGGGCATCGAACCGGATCGCGGTGCAGGGGGCATCGAAGTGCAGGTCGTGGGCATACATCACCGCGTATTCGGCCGCGTGGGGTGGGCGTGGCCCGGCGAAATCCACCTGCGTGAGCGCCACCCGCCGCCCGACCAGCCAGCACAGCAGGCCATGCAGCATCACCAAGTAGGTTTCATCGGCAAAACGCCGGGCCGGTGGATCGGCAATCTGGTTGTGGATGCGCACCACGGCCTGCCCGTCTTCCAGCACCAGTTCGCCACGGACATCGTCCAGAAACAGCGCGAAGCCGCGCAGGCAGCGCCGCACGGCACGGTGCAGGCTGCCGGTGCCCAGCGCCGCCTGGCACAGCAGCGCGAAACTCCCGACCTTCATGCGCCGGTGATCGAGCCCGAAGAACTCGTCGTCCAGCTCACGCGCCACGGCCAGCCACAGGTCGGAAAATGCCCGCGCTGGCACCCGCGCAGACGCCAGCGCCAGCAACTCCGGCTGGATGCCGGCCACCTGCAGCACCCGCGCCCGTGCGGCACCGGGCAGGCGGGCCACGGCGGCATTGACGAAATACATGGAGACAGTGTCTTTCTGCATGGCGGCGGCTGGTGTCTTTTGAGTTTATCGGCTGGCGGCCGCTGCGTCTCCGGAAAGTGGCAAAAAACGCCAGCCGGATTGGTTACTTTGGCTATCGCCCGCTGCGGGGAAGGGGCGTACAGTACGACGGTGGGCTTGCCGGATCACGTTCCGGCCCGGGTGGCGCAGCACCGCAGCCACGGCAAGGCCCCGTTTTCCACGGAGACCCTCATGACCGATCTGTCCGCCGACTACAAGGCCCTGGCCAACTACCGCCCGACCCACAAGGTGCGTTTTGTCACCGCCGCCAGCCTGTTCGACGGCCATGACGCCGCGATCAACATCATGCGCCGCATCCTGCAGGGCATGGGCGCCGAAGTCATCCACCTGGGCCACAACCGCAGCGTCGATGAAGTCGTGACCACCGCGCTGCAGGAAGATGCGCAAGGCATCGCGATCAGCTCCTACCAGGGTGGCCACGTCGAGTATTTCAAATACATGGTCGATCTGCTCAAGCAGCGTGGCGGTCAGCATATCCAGGTCTTCGGCGGCGGCGGCGGCGTGATCGTGCCACCGGAGATCCGCGAACTGCATGCCTATGGCGTGGCACGCATCTTCAGCCCGGAAGACGGCCAGCGCATGGGCCTGCAAGGCATGATCGGCGAGATGGTGATGCGCTGCGACAAGGACCTCACCGGCTACGCACCCAAAGCCCTCGAGGCCATCCAGGGCCATGGCGAAATGAACTGGCGCGCCCTGGCCCAGCTCATCACCGCGCTGGAAAACGAAAAGGCCGATGCCAAACTCACAGCCGCCATCCGCAAGGCGGCTGCGGCAACCAAGGTGCCCGTGCTGGGCATCACCGGCACCGGTGGCGCCGGCAAGTCCAGCCTGACGGACGAACTGATCCGCCGCTTCCGGCTGGACCAGGACGACAGTCTGCGGGTGGCGGTGATCTCCATCGATCCGAGCCGCCGCAAGAGTGGTGGCGCGCTGCTGGGCGACCGCATCCGCATGAACGCCATCAACCCCTGGCAGCAGGGCCAGCGCGTCTTCATGCGCTCACTGGCCACGCGCGATTTCGGATCCGAGATCTCGGCGGCGCTGCCCGACGTGATTGCAGCGTGCAAGGTGGCCGGTTTCGATCTGATCGTGGTCGAGACCTCCGGTATCGGCCAGGGCGATGCGGCCATCGTGCCCCATGTCGATGTGCCGATGTACGTGATGACACCCGAATTCGGCGCCGCCAGCCAGCTCGAGAAAATCGACATGCTGGATTTCGCCGAGTTCATCGCCATCAACAAGTTCGACCGCAAGGGCTCGCTCGACGCCCTGCGCGACGTGTCCAAGCAGGTTCAGCGCAACAAGGAAGCCTGGACCACACCGGCCGACAGGATGCCGGTTTTCGGCACCATGGCCGCGCGCTTCAATGACGATGGCGTCACCGCGTTGTACCAGGCACTCAAACCCCGCCTGGCCGCGCTGGGATTGCCGGTCAAGGAAGGGCTGTTGCCTACCGTGGCTGTTCGCAACAGCACCAACCAGACACCCGTTGTTCCCGCCGCCCGCACCCGCTATCTGGCCGAAATCAGCGATACCGTGCGCGGTTACAAGACGCGTGCGCACGCCCAGGCCCGGCTGGCGCGCGAGATCCAGCAGCTGCGCGCGGCATCGGCCATGCTGGCCATCGGCAAGCCAGCCAAGCCCCGCGCCTCCGAAGCGGCACTGGATCTCGCGGTGCAGCGCGAGGAGCTGCAGGACAAGGCGGCTGCCAAGCTGCTGTCCCAGTGGCCCGACATGCAGAAAGCCTACGCTGGCGATGAATACGTGGTGAAGATCCGCGACAAGGAGATCCGCACCGCGATCACCACCAAGTCGCTCTCCGGCACCACCATCCGCAAGGTGGCGCTGCCGCAATACGAAGACCATGGCGAAATCCTCAAGTGGCTGATGCTGGACAACGTGCCCGGCAGCTACCCCTACACCGCTGGCACCTTTGCCTTCAAGCGCGAAGGCGAAGACCCGACCCGCATGTTCGCCGGCGAAGGCGACGCCTTCCGCACGAACCGCCGCTTCAAGCTGGTCTCCGAAGGCATGCCGGCGCACCGGCTCTCGACCGCGTTCGATTCGGTCACGCTGTATGGCAACGACCCAGACCTGCGGCCGGACATCTACGGCAAGGTCGGCAACTCGGGTGTGTCCATCGCCACGCTGGACGACATGAAGGTGCTGTACAGCGGCTTCGACCTCTGCAATCCGACCACCTCGGTCTCGATGACCATCAACGGTCCGGCGCCCAGCATCCTGGCGATGTTCATGAACACCGCCATCGACCAGCAGATGGAGAAATTCAAGGCCGACAACGGCCGCGACCCGACCGAGACCGAAACCGCGAAGATCCGCGAATGGGCGCAGGCCAACGTGCGCGGCACGGTGCAGGCCGACATCCTGAAGGAAGACCAGGGCCAGAACACCTGCATCTTCTCGACCGAGTTTTCGCTCAAGGTGATGGGTGACATCGCGCAGTACTTCGTGCACAACAACGTGCGCAACTTCTATTCGGTGTCGATCTCCGGTTACCACATTGCCGAGGCTGGCGCCAACCCGATCTCGCAGCTGGCATTCACGCTCTCCAACGGCTTCACCTTCGTCGAAGCCTATCTGGCCCGCGGCATGCACATCGACGATTTCGCGCCCAACCTGTCGTTCTTCTTCAGCAACGGCATGGACCCGGAATACACCGTGATGGGCCGCGTCGCCCGCCGCATCTGGGCGGTGGCGATGAAGGAGAAATACGGCGCCAACGAACGCAGCCAGAAGCTGAAGTACCACATCCAGACCTCGGGCCGCAGCCTGCACGCGCAGGAGATCCAGTTCAACGACATCCGCACCACGCTGCAGGCGCTGATCGCGATCTACGACAACTGCAACTCGCTGCACACCAACGCCTTCGACGAAGCCATCACCACGCCGACCGAAGACTCGGTGCGCCGCGCGATGGCCATCCAGCTCATCATCAACCGCGAATGGGGTCTGGCGAAAAACGAAAACCCGAGCCAGGGCGCCTTCATCATCGAGGAGCTGACGCAGCTGGTGGAAGAAGCGGTGCTGACCGAATTCGAGCGCATTGCCGAGCGCGGCGGCGTGCTGGGTGCGATGGAAACCGGCTACCAGCGCGGCCGCATCCAGGACGAGTCCATGCACTACGAGATGCTCAAGCACACCGGCGAGCTGCCCATCATTGGCGTCAACACCTTCCGCAACCCGCACGGCGACCAGGTACAGGACAAGCTGGAACTGGCCCGCTCCACCGACGACGAGAAGCAGAGCCAGCTTACCCGCCTGCACGAGTTTCACGCCCGCCACGCCGACAAGGCACCGGCCATGCTCAAGCGCCTGCAGCAGGCAGTGATCGCCAACACCAACGTGTTCGATGTGCTGATGGACGCGGTTCGGGTGTGTTCGCTTGGCCAGATTACCAGCGCATTGTTCGAAGTGGGTGGGCAGTACCGCCGCAACATGTAGCACTCCGCTTCAACACACCCTGTCACGAGGCGGAACAGGGTTGCCCCGCCCTTCCCGCA
>DASWYJ010000083.1:0-10412 GCA_036405035.1 Burkholderiaceae bacterium | reverse complement strand
ACGGCGGCGCACCTTCATCGTGGCCGTCAGTTCGCCATCGTCGTGGTCGAGCTGCTTGCGCAGAATGGCGAACTTGCGGATGTTTTCCACCCGCGAAAAGCGCTCGTTGACCCGTTTCACGTCTTCCGCAATCAGGCCTTTCACCGGCTCCAGCCGGGCGAGGGTTTCGTAGGTGGTGTAGGCCATGCCACGCTCCTGTGCCCATTTGCCCACCGTATCGAGGTCGATCTGGATCAACGCCGAGACAAAGTGCCGGCCGTCGCCCAGCAGCACCGCCTCGCTGATGTACAGGCTTTCCTTCAGCGCGTTCTCGATCAGCGACGGCGTGATGTTCTTGCCGCCGCTGGTGATGAGAATGGCCTTCTTGCGGTCGATGATCTGGACCTGGCCGGTGGCTGCGTCCAGCTCCACCACGTCGCCGGTGTTGAGCCAGCCATCGGTATAGGCCGCTGCGGTGGCCGCGTCGTCGTAGAGGTAGCCGTTGAAGATGATCTGGCCGCGCAGTTGCAGCTCGCCATCGTCCATCACCCGTTGTTCCACCACGCCGGGCAGCAGCGGCCCGCACCAGCCCAGACGCGACATGTTCCGGGACTGGGAGTGGCTGGCGCCGCTGGTCTCGGTCATGCCGTAGATCTGGTAGATCGGAACACCCAGTGCGCGGAAGAACAGGATGACCGAGGGCGAAATCGATGCGCCGCCCGTCATGGCGGTTTGGGTCCGGTCCAGGCCGATGCTGGCCAGCAGGTTGTTGAAAATGGCGATGCGCAACAGCCATGCGAGCAATGCATCGCGCTGGCTGGCAGATTGGCCGCCATTGGCGATGGTGCGCTCGGCAATGGGCGTGGCGATCGCCAGGGCCTTCTGGAAAGCCCAGCGGGCAATCGGCCTGGCATCGCGCGACTTGATCAGAACCTCGTACTGCAGCTTTTCCCAGATGCGCGGCACGCCAAAGAAAAAGCTGGGGCCGATCTCGCGCAGGTTCTGTGTCACGGTGTCGATCGATTCGGCGAAATGCACGACCGAGCCGTACACCAGCTGCATCACCGGTGACATTAGGCGCTCGGCCACGTGGCACAGTGGCAGGTAGCACACCACCGTCAGTGGCTGGCCCGCGAAACCTTGCACCCCACCCAGCGCCGCCGCGTCCGACACGATGCCGCGGTGCGACAGGCGTGCGCCCTTGGGCATGCCCGTGGTGCCGGAGGTGTAGACGATCAGCGCATCCTGCGTGCTTTGCAGGGCATCGATGCCGGCCTCGAAGGCTTGCAACTGCTGGGGGTCGCCTGCCAGGCGCTGGCCTTCGGCAATGGCGCCGGCGAAGGGCATCAGGCAGGGCTCGGTGTAGTGCCGCATGCCTTTCCAGTCCACCGTCAGCACCCGCTGCAGGTCGGGCAGGCCGCCATCCTGCTGCATGGCGGTGAGCACCTTGTCCGTTTGCTCCTGGTCGCCACACACCGCGACCTTGGCCCGGCAATGGCGCACGATGTACTGCAACTCCGGCCAGGGGTTGGTGGGGTAGATGCCCACCGTGACACCGCCCAATGACTGCGCAGCCAGATCGGCAAAAAACCACTGCGGTGTGCCGTCCGAGGCAATGACCAGCTTGTCGCCGGGACCAAAGCCCTGGGCTTTCAGGAACAGCGCAAAGGCGCGGACCTGTTCGAAATAGCCCGCCCAGGTCGTGCCCTGCCAGATGCCCAGCTTCTTTTCCCGCAGCGCCATGCGGTCGGGTGTCTGGCGGGCGCGGTGCCGCAGCAGGGCCGGCATGGTGGCCGTGGCTTCGGCGACGCCGGGCGGCAGCGTGGTGTCGGCGCGGCTCATGCGGTGGCTCCCACGTCCTGGCCCAGGTAGGCCGCAATCACTGCCGGGTTGGCGGATACGGCGGCTGGTGTGCCATCGGCAATCTTGCGGCCGAAATTGAGCACGCAGACATGGTCGGAAATGTCCATCACGATGCCCATTTCGTGCTCAATCATCATCACCGTGACATGCCGCTCTTCGCGGATGTCCAGAATGAAGCGGGCGATGTCCTCGGTTTCTTCCTGGTTCATGCCGGAAACCATTTCGTCGAGCAACAGCAGCTTGGGCTGCATCGCCAGCGCCCGGCCCAGCTCGACCCGCTTCTGCAGCCCGTAGGAGAGGGTGCCCACCGGCAGGTCGCGGATCGACTCGATCTCCAGAAACTCCACGATTTCCTCTGCGGCTTCCCGCGCCCTGATTTCCGCCGTGCGGGTGCTCCCCCAGAACAGCGCGGCGCCGAAAATACCGGTGCGCAGGCGCGAATGCATGCCGGTCAGGATGTTGTCGATCACCGTCTCGTGTTTGAACACGGCCAGGTTCTGGAAGGTGCGCGCCATGCCGCGGCCGGAAAGGCTGTGGGCCGGCTTGCCGGTGATATCTTCCCCATTGAAGGCGATGCGGCCCGCGGTGGGCTCGAACAGGCATGACGCCAGATTGAACAGCGTGGTCTTGCCAGCACCGTTGGGGCCGATCACGCTGCAGATTTGCCCTGGCATCACCTGCAGGTCGATCCCGGCCAGTGCTTCCAGGCCGCCAAAGCGTTTGGAGACGCCACTAAATTCCAGCAGCGGTGCGGAGGCTTGCGCCACGGTATTCGCGCTCATGACAGCCACCTCTTGCGCCGCTTGTAATGTTTGATGTCGCGCATGCTGCGGCGCTGCCCGCCATCCTGCAGACCCAGGTAGAACTCCTGCACGTCGTCATTGGCCAGCAGCTTTTCCGGTGTGTCGTCCAGCACGACGCGGCCGCGTTCCATGATGTAGCCGTAGTCGGCAATCGACAGCGCCAGCCGGGCGTTCTGCTCGACCAGCAGCACCGTCAGGCCGCGTTCGTCGCGCAGCCGCTGGATGGCCGAAAAAATCTCGGTGATGATCTGCGGCGCCAGGCCCAGCGAAGGCTCGTCGAGCAGCAGCAGCTTGGGGTCGCCCATCAGCGCCCGGCCGATGGCCACCATCTGCTGCTGGCCACCCGAGAGGTAGCCGGAAATGCGGTGCCGGTGCGCCTCGATGGAGGGGAAAAGCGCAAAGATGCGCGCCATCGATTCCGCCGCTGCACTGGCCGGCCGCACGTAGCCGCCCATCAGCAGGTTTTCTTCCACGGTGAGGGTGTCGAACAGGCGGCGCCCTTCGGGCACCTGCACCACGCCCAGGCGCACGATGTCGTGCGCGGCGCGCGGGTGCAGTGGCTGGTCGCGGTAGCGGATGCTGCCGCCGGTGATCTCGCCTTCTTCCGGATAGAGCACGCCGCAGATGGCCTTGAGCACCGTGGATTTGCCAGCGCCGTTGCTGCCCAGCAGGGCCACGATGCGGCCGTCACCGACCTCCAGCGAGACGTCGCGCACCGCCTCCACCGCGTGGTCATAGAAAACCTGCAGATTGGTGATGCTCAGCATGCGTTCCGCGCGATTGCAAGAGCCGGATGGGATGCGATCTTTGTCATTTATGACTTGCACTCAAAAACTAAGTGAGGCGGATTTTTGCCGGAGTTTTCCTATAAAAATATAGGAGATACCCTATCAATGAAGAAAAGAAAGTGGCTCAACATCGGGTTTCCAATCTAATTTTTGAATGCGGGTCAAATTCCGCGAAGATACGGGAAACCTATGAACCAGATCGCCACCGCTGCCGCAGCAGGCAGCGTTTCCACCATGCAGCGTTTTGCCGGGCTGTCGAACGATGAGCAGTCCATTCTGGATGACGCAGACCGATTTGCGCGGCAGGAGCTGTACCCCCTGTCACCACGCATGGACAACGAGGAGTGGTGGCCCGAGGAGGCCTTTCCACTGATCGGCAAGACGGGCTATTTCGGTATCCCCGTTCCGGAGAATTACGGCGGTGCCGGGCTCGATCTGTTCACCAGCGGCCTGGTGCTGCAGGCCTTCTCACGCTGGAACCACGCGCTGGCCTTGAGTTGGGTGGCGCATGAAAACCTGTGTCTGTACAACATCTACCGCAATGCCAACGAGGAACAGCGCCAGCGCTACCTGCCAGGCTTGTGCAGTGGCAAGACCATCGGGGCGCTGGGCCTGACCGAGCCTGGCGCAGGCTCCGATGCGATGGGATCGATGCGCACCACGGCCACACCCGATGGTGACCACTATGTCCTCAACGGCAGCAAGATCTACATCACCAACGGGCCTGTGGCCGATGTATTGCTGGTCTACGCGAAAACCAATCGCGAAAAGGGCGCGAAGGGCATCTCGGCTTTCATTGTTGAAAAATCGTTCCCCGGCTTCAAGGTGGCGCAAAAACTCACCAAGATGGGATTTCGTGGCAGCCAGACGGCTGAACTGGTGTTCGACAACTGTCGCGTTCCCGCTGCCAATCTGGTGGGGCAGGAAGACCGTGGCGTGCAAGTCGTGATGAGCGGGCTTGACCTGGAGCGGGCCATGATTGCGCCGATTTGCCTGGGCATCTCCGAGCGGGCGCTGGCCCTGTCGCTCGAATATGCACAAACCCGCAAACAGTTTGGACAGCCCATCGCCAATTTCCAGATGATCCGCGCCAAGCTGGCCGACATGTTCGTCTGGGTGGAGTCGATGCGCATCTTCACGTACCAGGCGTTACGTGCAGCCAACGACATGGAGATTGGTGGCGGTGGCCGTGGGGATATCCACAAAATCACTGCCGCGTCGGTCATGTTCGCGGCAGAAACCATGAATCGGGTGCTGAGCGAGGCGGTCCAGATCCATGGGGGAACCGGGTACATCTGGGAATCCGAAGTCAACCGCCTTTACCGGGCCATCAAACTGCTGGAAATTGGCGCGGGTACCACCGAGGTGCGAAAAATCATCATCAGCGACGAAATGCTGCGCTGAGTAGCCGGCGGGGCTTGCCGGTACGGCTGCGAACCGTCCCATTGGTCATTGAATATTCTCGCAGTTAAGAAAGAGGACAATGTCGGCATTGGGTTACAGAAGGATTCATCCATGCCAAACATCGCTGCCGTCCTAAAAACCGAGATTTCGCGCATTGCCCGCAAGGAAATCCGCAGTGAAACTGAACGGTTGCACCAAGCGCTCAGCCAGTATCGGCGGGACGTGACTGCGTTGAAGCGGCAGGTTGCTGCGCTTGAAAAGATAGCGGGCCGGATTGCAAAAACGTCTGCCCGCCCCGAAGCTGTCGCCGATGCTGCACCCGCGGCCCCCGCCCTGCGCTTCAGTGCCCCCCGCCTGGCAGCGCAGCGCAAGCGGCTCGAGCTGTCGGCAGAAGCGTTTGGCCAGCTGATTGGCGTGTCGGGGCAGTCGATCTACAAATGGGAGTCTGGCAAGGCCCGGCCGCGGCAGAAGCAGCTGCAAGCCATTGCAGCGACACGCAAGCTGAGCAAGCAGGAAGCCGCGGCAAAACTGGGCGCGAACTGAACAGGTGTGGTCACGCGGCACCCGGGCCGTCGCTGTCCAGCGGTAGCCAGTTCACCAGCTCGGCCAGCCGCCGGACGACCCACTCCGACTCTTCCCGGGATACCGGGGAGTCGTCCGCCTGCAAGCCGTCCAGGCATCGGCGCAGCACGTCTGCTTCTGGCAACCCCGTACGGAATGCCATCTCCTGGGCATGTCCGGTGAGCATCTGGGCCATATCCTCACACAGTTCGTAGCGGCTCGCCAGGGTGGCCCAGGTGACCTGGGGTTTGCTACGTCCCGGTGCCACATACAAGGCCAGGAACGACGGTGGAACCTCGATCTGGGAATCACCCGACATACAGCTTTTCTTCCATGGAATGGGTATTCACGGGCTGGAGTACGCCAGGCCGGAGGCAACGCCGCCAAACAGGTCCCCCTCCACCATGGCAACACCTGCAAATTCTGCCCGCAGAGCCTGCTGGAACGGGCGCAAGGCGGATGAGCCCCCGGTCAGGTAGATGGCGTCCGGTTTTCCGCCGGACAGATCCGCGTGCCGTACGCACGCGCGCGCGCAAGCCATGACCTGGCCCAGCAGATCCGCAAGGTGGTGGCGCAGGGCTTCTGCATCCATGCGGGCCGCCAGACGGGCTTCAATGAATGACAGGTCGATGGTGGTCGGGCCATCCTGCTGCGAGCACTGGATTTTTGCCTGCTCGACCGCATTGGCAATGCGATGTCCATCGCGGTTTGCCAGAACCCGCATCAGCCGTTCATGCAGCGGCCATTCGGCGTAGTTGGTGCGCAGTGCGCGGGCCTGGCTGAGTGCGCGCGGCTGGTACAGCCAGTGAATCAGGTGCCAGGTCGCCAGATCAAAAAAGATGCGGCTGGGGACTTCCCGCTGCTCGGCGCCCCGGTGCCGGTAGCCCAGCAGCGGCATCACCTGTTCCAGGCTGAGCTTCTGGTCGAAATCCGTGCCGCCGATGTGGATGCCGGCGGTGGCCAGCACATCGGCGGCGCGGTCGGTGCGCGCAATGCGCTGGGGCCCCAGGCGCACCACGGTGAAATCCGATGTGCCGCCGCCGATGTCGGCGACCAGCACCACCGCCTCCCGCTGTAGGCGGCGCTCATAGTCCAGCGCGGCCGCAATCGGCTCCAGTTGAAACGCGATGTCCGTAAAGCCCACGGCCTGGGCGACCTGGCGCAGCGACTGCTCGGCCTGTGCATCCCGTGCGGGGTCATCGTCTACAAAATGCACCGGCCGGCCCAGGATCACCCGGTCCGGCGCAGTGCCCAGCGCCTGCGCGGCGCGTGAACGGAGCGCTGCCAGATAGGTCGCAATGATGTCCTGGAAGCGGATCTGCTGGTGGTCTATGACCGTGGTCTCCTGCAACAGCGGGCTCCCCAGCAGGCTTTTCAGCGACCGCATCAGCCGGCCCTCGGTGCCGGTCAGGTAATGGGTGACTGCCTCGCGGCCGAAGTGGGTGCTGTGGTCTTCGGTGTTGTAGAACACCGCCGTGGGCATGGATACCGCATCGCCTTCCAGCGGAATCAGCTGCGCCGCATGCCGCGGGGAGGCCCAGGCCATGGCCGAATTGGAGGTGCCGAAGTCGATGCCGAGGGTGCCGGAAAGCGGAGAGGTCATGAAAAATGGGAGAAGGTGGCCAAAGCCGGCGCGGAGTGTTGTGTGTGGGGTGCCTGCGGCATTCCGGGTGGGCGATTCTGCCGCAGATCGCGGCGGTGGGACGGGCAGGGACCGTGCCGTGCCGGATTCTCGCAGGCATTGCGGGCATCGAATTTGCTTCGCACGGTCTGTGATAACGCGGGAGAATGGCAACTCCTGGGTGCGTCATGCTGCCGTTCGGCGCCGTGTGGTGGTGCCGGACAAGCCATTCCGGAATCTCACCGTGTACCTGCCTGGCCCATACCGCAACGAATCGGACATGGTCCGCCACTGCCTCCAGGCACTGGAAGGTGCCCTGTGCTGGGCCGATGTGGTGCGGATGGCGAGCCCCTGGGTGCAGGCGGTGCGGGACGATCCACCGCCTTTCTGGGCAATGGAATCGCTGCTCCAGGAGTACCCGATAGCGAGCAGCGAAGGCCTGGCGCTGATGCGCCTGGCCGAAGCGCTGTTGCGTGTGCCCGATGCCACCACGGCCATCGCGCTCACTGCCGACCAGCTCGGCCAGGCCGACTTCCATGCCGGTGCCCATACCGATTCAGCGCTGGCCCGGCTGTCGCATGTGGCCATGGCCTTGTCGAAGAAATTCCTGCCAGAGGCCGATGGCACCCACCATCTTGCCAGCCGCCTGGGAGCCCGCGCAGTGGTGGCGGCTGCCGTGCGTGCCGTGCAGTTGCTGGGGCGGCAGTTCGTGCTGGGCGAAACCATCGAGACGGCGTTGGCCGAGTCGGACCGCCTGCACCACGCGCAGCCGGCAGTCCGCTTCAGTTTCGACATGCTGGGCGAAGGCGCCCGCACCGCCAGCGATGTCGCGCGCTACCTGGCCCAGTACACGCATGCCATCGCCCGCATTGCCGAGGCCCAGAGCGGTCCCCACGAGCCCGCATCCGCCGACGGCATCTCCATCAAGCTCAGCGCGCTCCATCCCCGCTTCGAGGAGGCCCAGCGTGACCGTGTGCTGGCCGAGCTGGTGCCCCATGTCTGGGGCCTGTGTGCGCAGGCCGCCCGTGCCAACCTGAACCTCACCATCGATGCCGAAGAAGCGGACCGGCTGGAGTTGTCGCTGGCGGTTTGCGAGGCCCTCTGCAGCCGTGTGGCTGCCGAGTTTCCTGGCTGGACAGGCTTCGGGCTGGCCATGCAGGCCTACCAGACCCGTGCGCTGGATCTTGCCAACCATGCCATTGCCACGGCCCGGCGCCATCGCATCCGCCTGATGTGCCGGCTGGTCAAGGGCGCCTACTGGGATGGGGAGATCAAGCGGGCGCAGGAAGCCGGGCTGCCGCACTATCCGGTGTTCACCCACAAGCACCATACCGACATCAGCTACCTTGCCTGTGCCCGCGCGCTGCTGGCCGCGCCCGATGCGGTGTTTCCGCAGTTCGCCACCCACAACGCCGGTACGGTGGCCGCGTTGCTGCAGATGGCCGCGCACACGGGAGCACCTTGTGAGCTGCAGCGCCTGCACGGCATGGGCGAGGGGGTGTACCGGGAGGTGCAGAAAAATTCCCCGGTGCGCTGCCGCGTCTACGCCCCGGTGGGGCAGCACCGCGACCTGCTGGCCTACCTTGTGCGCCGGCTTCTGGAGAACGGTGCCCACGCGTCGTTCGTACACCAGCTTGCCGATCCGGCACTGGGGCTGGAGGCCTTGCTGCGCTCGCCGCTGCAGCCCGCGCCCGGGCCGGCGATTGCGTTGCCGGCCGGGCTGTTCGGCCCTGGCCGGCCCAATAGCCAGGGCCTGGACCTGGCCGTTGGCACCGACCGCAACACCTTGCTGCAGGCGCTGCAGACCACCCGGGTACCGGTTGTGGCAGAGGCCGCAGGCACGGCCGTCGAGGAGGCCATGCAGCGCAGCCTGCAGGCCTGGCCGGCCTGGCGCGATACCCCGGTAGCCGACCGGGCCGGCTTGCTGCGCCGCGCCGCGCAGGTGTTGCAGGACCGGTTGCCGGCGCTGTGTGCCGTGCTGGTGCAGGAGGCGTGCAAGACCTGGGCTGATGCCGTGGCCGAGGTACGTGAGGCCATCGACTTCCTGCGCTACTACGCCGGCGAGGCTGAACGCATCATGGCGCCCATCCCCTTGCCGGCACCATGGCCCGGAGTGACCGGCGAGACCAATACGCTGCGGCTGGTTGCCCGCGGCCCCTGGGTGTGCATCAGCCCATGGAATTTCCCGCTGGCCATCTTCACGGGCCAGGTGGCGGCGGCCGTTGTTACCGGCAATACCGTCTTGGCCAAGCCGGCCGAACAGACACCCGGCGTCGCCCGGATGGTGGTGGATGTGCTGCGGGAGGCGGGCTTGCCCGCCGACGTGGTGCAGCTGCTGCATGGCCCGGGGGACACCGTGGGCGCCCGCCTGGTGGCGCATGCGGCAGTGGCCGGCGTGGTGTTCACCGGCTCCACGGCGGTGGCCAAAACCATCCAGCGCGCACTGGCCGCGAAGGACGGCCCCATCGTTCCGTTCATTGCCGAAACGGGGGGCATCAACGCCATGCTGGTGGATTCGAGTGCCTTGCCCGAGCAGGTAGTCGACGCGGTGGTGCACAGCGCCTTCCGTTCGGCGGGCCAGCGCTGCTCGGCCCTGCGGCTGCTGTGCCTGCACGACAGCGTGGCCACGCCCCTGCTGGACATGCTGGCTGGCGCGGTGCGCGAGCTGCGTGTGGGCGATCCGGCGCTGCTGCGCACCGACCTGGGGCCGCTGATCGACGCAGAGGCCCATGCACGTCTGCAGGCCCATCTGCAGCGCCTGCATGCCACTGCCCGCCCGCTATGGCCCGCCTGCGATGCCGGTCTGGCCGCCGGTGCACCGCCGTATTGCATTGCACCCCAGGCATTCGAGGTGGCGTCGGTGGCGGACGTGGCAGAGGAGGTGTTTGGCCCGGTGCTGCAGGTGGTGCGCTGGTCGGGTGACCCTGCCGCCATGATCGACCAGATCAATCGCCTGGGCTACGGCCTCACCTTGGGCATCCAGACACGCATCGACAGCCGCGCCCAGGCCCTGGCCCGGCAGGCCCAGGTCGGCAATGTCTATGTCAACCGCAACATGGTGGGCGCCGTGGTGGGGCTGCAGCCCTTCGGGGGCGCGGGCCTGAGCGGCACCGGTCCCAAGGCTGGCGGGCCACACTATCTGTACCGCTTCTGCGCCGAGCAGACCGTCACGGTCAACACCACTGCTGCGGGTGGCAACATTGCGCTGCTGGGGTAGGCCGCGTGTCCGAGTCCACCCGTGTGCCCGCATTCCGGTGCATCAGTGGCGGCTTGGAGTGCTATTAAATAGTGAGCTATACAGGTAAGTTGCACGCTGGCCAGGTGCCGATTTCTCTTGAAATTACCTCCCAGGAGGCGCAAAAGCACCCGCGCACGGGATGCCACAGCACACGG